>JAAFIJ010000060.1 GCA_013298675.1 Rhodobacterales bacterium
GGTAGATTTGAAACGCGTCGGCAAGCGGCCGTTGGAAATGCTGGCCCGCTCTGGTGCCTTTGATCAGATGGACCCGAACCGCGCCCGCGTGTTTGAGGCGCTTGATCCGCTGGTCGCCTATTCAGCCGCAATCCATGAGGCAAAGTCGTCCAACCAAGTGTCGTTGTTCGGTGAGGCGGGAGCAGATATCCCCGAGCCGCGCTTGCCGTTCCGCGACGACTGGCAGCCCGTTGAACGGTTGGGCCATGAGCATATGGCGGTGGGTTTCTATCTGTCGGGCCATCCGCTTGATGACTATATGACAGCGCTGCGCCGCAAAGACGTGAAAACCCTGACTGAGGTTACCCTGCTGTGCGAACGCGGGCCGATGGTTGTCAAAATCGCAGGCTCTGTTTCGTCCAAGCAGGAACGTAAATCTGCCAAGGGCAATCGGTTTGCCTTTGTGCAGCTGTCTGATCCGACCGGCCTTTATGAGGTGACGGTGTTTTCTGACACGCTAGAGGCGGCGCGTGACAACTTGGAACCGGGTAAGAATGTCGTGCTGACGGTTGAAGCGAACCTTGAAGGTGAGACGCTGAAACTGCTGGCGCGTGCGGCCCAACCGATTGATGCAGTGGCAGATCAGGCGGGCGCGCAGGCGCTGCGCATCCATCTGAACAACGCGCAAGTGCTGCCATCGCTCGCGGCCCTTTTTGCCAAAATAGAGGGGCGGAACCGCGCGCAGATCACCCTGTGCGTGCCAGACGAACAGGGACGCGAAATTGATCTGACCCTGCCGCAACCCTATCCGATCACCCCGCAGATCAAGGGGGCGATCAAGGCGATGCAAGGCGTGGTGCTGGTCGAAGAGATATGAGTGGCCCTAGGGGCCAAGGATACGGCTGCCGAAATTGGCGATGGTCACGGCAAGCATGATGCGGACCACGTGATGCGCCGTTACATAGATCACGCTTAACTGTAAGCTTAGCGCCACAAGGCTCATTTCCGCCAATCCGCCGGGAGCAAAGGCCAGAAAAACCCCGGCCACCGGTTCACCGACCAACGCATGCAGCGATACGGCGAACCCAAACGCAAGGCACAGACTCGCCACACCGTTGATCACCGCCAGCTTGACCGCCCGAAAAAGGGTCTCATGTTCCACCCCCGCGAACCGTGCACCAAGGCCGGCACCGACGACAATTTGTGTCACACCGAGCAACCAAGCGGGCGGTACCCCTTGGATCCAACCCAGGCCGTGACCTAAGGCTGATACCAAGACAGGTCCGGTGATGATCCACCCCGGCAGCCGCATCGTCTTGCCAAGCGCCACCCCAAGCACAGCAGCCCCGGTCAGCAAGGCTGCATCATCAAACCCCAAGCGATGCCCGGACCCCGCGATGACGGCCCCCGCGGCAGAGCCGACCGCATGGCCGGTCAGTGCCCAAAAGATAATCGGCACGGCAACAATGGTCAGGATCAGGCGCAAAAACTGCAACGCGGTCAGCAGGGCGACATTCGCGCCCGCCTCTTCGCCCATTTGCACGCTTTCAATCAGCCCACCCGGAATGGACCCAAAGAAGGCGTCCTTTGTCATCAGCCCGCCACGCCGGAAAATCCAAAACCCCATGCCATGCGCAAGCGGCACAAACAGACACAGCGCCAAAAGCGACGGCCCCCAGCCCAAGGCTTGCCCTGCAACAGCAGGCGTAAAGGCACCCCCAATGGCCACACCAATCACCGGCACAAAGCACAAGCGCAACCGTGGGGGCAGGGTGATGGGTCGCCCAAACGGCTTCCATCCTATCGCGGCAATCAACCCACAACTGCCGAGGGATCCCAGCAACAGGCCCAATGGCAGATGCGCAGCCCACGCGATTATGCCACCCAAGGTGCCAATGGCCAAGGTGATCACAAGTGCGGAAATATCTGTGGTAAGTGTCGCCAAAACGCCCTGCTTACCAGTGCGGTGGTTTTTGGTTTGCGGCGGGTGCCTCCATCCCGTCGGTCTCGCGGTGCGCTTCGCGTTCGGCAAGCATCTGGGTCAGCCGCATCAGACGGTCCAACTCCTTAGACTGCCGCGCCACCACATCTGACAAATCATCAACCCCGCGTATCAAATGCGCGATGCGCTCTTCCATTGCTTCAAATCGGTCCATTTGGCCCCCATTCATTCCGCCGCAGCCGCTTGCCGCCCTTGCCCCCATCCGATACACGGACCCCGAAGAAATGCGAAGGGCTTCCAGATGTCAGACCCCAAGTCAAATGGCAAAACATTCCGTCCGCGCGCCGAAACACCCAAGGGGTTTCGCGACTATTTCGGGACCGAAGTCACCGAACGCAAAGCGATGCTGGATAAGATCGCACAGGTCTATCATCGCTATGGGTTTGACCCGTTAGAAACCAGTGCGGTTGAAACGGTAGAGGCCTTGGGCAAGTTCCTGCCCGACGTTGACCGCCCGAATGAAGGTGTGTTTGCGTGGTTGGGCGAGGACGCCGATTGGCTGGCCCTGCGCTATGATCTGACAGCCCCTTTGGCGCGCGTGGCCGCACAGTACCGTAATGACCTGCCCAGCCCGTACCGCCGCTATGCAATGGGTCCGGTTTGGCGCAATGAAAAGCCGGGGCCGGGGCGGTTTCGCCAGTTTTATCAGTGCGACGCGGATACGGTCGGTGCTCCGTCGGTCGCCGCCGACGCAGAGATTTGTGCGATGCTGTCGGACGCGCTGGAAATCGTCGGCATCCCGCGTGGCGACTATGTGGTCAAGGTGAACAACCGTAAAGTTTTGAACGGCGTGATGGAAGTGGCGGGCCTTGCGGGCGACGACAAGGACTCCGAACGCGGCATTGTCTTGCGCGCCATTGATAAGATTGACCGTCTGGGTGACGAAGGTGTGCGTGCCCTTTTGGGCGCTGGGCGCAAGGACGAAAGCGGTGATTTCACCAAGGGCGCGGGTCTGTCGGATGCGCAAACTGATGTGGTGATGGGCTTTATCTCGGCCAAACGCGCGACGGGGGCCGAGACGACGACGCGGTTGCGCGAATTGATCGGCACCTCGGTAATCGGCGCTGAAGGCGTGGACGAGTTGGAAATGATCGCGAGTTTGCTCGACAGCCAAGGTTACGGCGCTGACCGGATCATTTTGGACCCCGGAGTTGTGCGTGGGCTTGGGTACTACACTGGCCCGGTTTATGAGGCTGAACTGACCTTTGAAATCCTGGATGAAAAGGGTCGCAAACGGCAGTTTGGGTCTGTCGCGGGCGGTGGGCGCTATGATGATCTGGTCAAGCGGTTTACCGGGCAATCGGTGCCTGCGACGGGCGTTTCCATCGGTGTGGACCGCCTACTTGCGGCCCTTCGTGCCAAAGGACGCGGTGCTGCGGACAGTGCGGGCCCTGTTGTGGTGACGGTGATGGACCGTGACCGCATGGCCGATTACATGGGTATGGTCGCCGATTTGCGCCGCGCGGGCATTCGGGCCGAGGTCTATTTGGGCAACCCCAAGAACTTTGGCAACCAGTTGAAATACGCCGACAAACGCGCCAGCCCGATTGCCGTGATCCAAGGCGGAACAGAGGCAGAGGCGGGCGTCGTTATCCTAAAGGACCTGATCCTTGGCGCGAAAATCGCACAAAATGCGACGCTAGAGGAATGGAAAGACCGCCCGGCGCAGGTTCAGGTGGCGCGCGCCGATCTTGTCTCGGCTGTGCAAAAGATGCTGGCGCAATGACCGATAAATCGATCATCCGGGCCGAAGCAGAGGCGCTGTTTGCAGCGTTTCAAGCCACAGGTGCCGTCCCGGTTGATGCCGACATTTTGCTGCCTGCCGAAACACTGCTGGACCTGTACGGAGAGGATATCCGCGCCCGCGCCTATGTGACCTCTGATCCGCTGAACGGCGAGTTGATGTTGCGGCCGGATTTTACCGTGCCCGTCGTACAGGCGCACATGGCCCACGGAGCCGACCCCGCGCGTTATTGCTATATGGGCGAGGTGTTTCGCAAACAGGACCATTTGGGCGCACGGGCGCGCGAATACCTGCAAGTCGGATATGAGATTTTTGACCGTGCCGCGCCCGAAGCGGCCGATGCCGAGGTGTTTGCCTTGTTTGCGCACGTGTTGCGGCCCTTGGGTCTGCGCGCGGCGACAGGTGACATCGGTATTCTTTTGGCGGCTGTGCGGGGGTTGAACACCACCGAAGGGCGTAAAGCAGCACTACAGCGCCACATCTGGCGCCCAAAACGGTTTCGCGCCTTGTTGGACCGGTTTTCGGGCCGCGCGCCGCTGACCGATGCACGGGCAAAGCTGCTCGACCATCTGGCGTCAGATACGCCCGCCAACCTAATCAATGCGGCTGGCACCGTTACAGGCCTGCGCTCTGCCGGGGACATCGCGGACCGTGCGCGCGCCATGATCGACGATGCAAGTGCGGCCCCGATCGCCGCCCCCGAAGCTGCGATGCTGTATGATCTTTTGTCGCTAGAGGCTCCCGCCGATGCGGCCTTGGCGCACCTGCGCGGCATCACGCCGTTGTTGCCCGCGATTGCCCCCGCAGTAGACCGCTTTGCAACCCGTCTAGACGCATTGCGCGCCCGCGGTGTGGTCACGGCGGATCTGGCGTTTGAGGCGAGCCATGGTCGCACATCGCTGGAATATTATGATGGCTTTGTGTTCAGCTTTCACGGGCCAGACCCGCTTCCGCCCGTTGCCAGTGGCGGGCGCTATGATGCGTTAACGGCCGTCTTGGGGCAGGGGCAGTCTATTCCGGCCGTCGGCGGTGTTATTCGTCCGGGCTTGGTGGCCAAACTGAAAGGGGCCAAGCATGTCTAAGGCCGGGATGTTGAAAATCGGGGTGCCATCCAAGGGCCGGTTGATGCTGGACACATTTGAATGGTTCGGCGCGCGCGGATTGGTCATGCGTCAAACGGGGGCAGAGCGCGAATATTCGGGCGTTGTTCAAGGTATTGAAGGGGTCGAACTGGTGTTGTTGTCGGCGGCAGAGGTTCCACGCGAGTTGGCAGCAGGGCGCATTCACCTTGGCGTTACGGGATCCGACCTTGTGCGTGACAAGCTGGCCGACTGGTCGTCGCAGGTCACTGAACTTGCCACATTGGGGTTCGGCCATGCCGATCTGATCGTTGCCGTTCCGGCCTGTTGGATCGATGTCGACACCATCGATGATCTGGATGCGGTCGCGGCAGCCTTTCGCCGATCAAACGGCTTTCGGATGCGCATTGCCACCAAATACCACCGCTTGGTGCGCGAGTTCATGACCGAAAACGGGGTTGCGGATTATCAACTTGTCGACAGCCAAGGGGCAACCGAAGGCACCGTCAAAAACCTGACCGCAGAGGTCGTGGCAGACATTACCTCATCTGGTGAAACCTTGCGCGCCAACCACCTTAAGATATTGTCGGACGGCCTGATCCACCAAAGCCAAGCAACGCTTTACGCCGCGCGCACCGCCGACTGGTCGCAGATAGCCGCCGCCACTACGGCTTTGTCACAAAAACTTCGTCTCAGGATCGACACGACGGCGCACTGACCGCTTGACGAGACAATCGCACACTCTATCGTTGTCAGCATAAATGGAGATGTCCCCATGCTGCGCCTCGTGCTCGCCATCTGCCTGACTCCGATGTCCGCCTTTGCACAAGAGGCGGCCAGTGCTTCTGCAATCAAGGCCGCAATCATCGGCAATACCATCAACGGGAATATGTCAGCCTCTGGTGGATATGCCGAGTTTTACGCGCCAAATGGTCAGATCAAAGCCGCCGATTATGAAGGGACATGGTCGCTTCAGGGCGACAAGATGTGCTTTGCATACGGAGAAGACCCGCCGGGGTGTTGGGCCGTCTCCATCGCCGGATCGTCCGTGACGTGGTTGTCGGACGGGGGCGTAGAGGGCACCGGATCGATTGTTGCGGGAAATCCGAACGGTTGGTGATCAACGTGGCTTGCGGCTGACCAACGCCACACCAACGGCGGCGAAGGCCATGCCGAACCATGCCAAGGGTTGCATCGCCTCGCCTAAAAGCGGCCACGCGCACACGGCCGATAGAGGTGGGACAAGGTAGAACAGCGATGAGACTCGGCTGACTTCACCCAAGCGGATCATGGCCAAGAGCAGTGACATGGCCAAAAGCGAATTTCCCACGACAAGATAGATCATCACGCCAACAAATGCCGGGGTCCAGTCGATGGCCATGCCCTCGGATACCCATGCGGCCGGTACTGCGAACGCGGCACCTACTGCGTATTGGATCAAGTTTGCGCTGATCGGGTGGTGGCTGACGCCAAAGCGCTTTTCCCACAACGTGCCCGAAGTGATACCCAGCAGCGCCACCACTGTGCAGCCAATGCCGAACAGGGATTCTCCGCCGATCTTTTGTTGCGAAAAGATCACCGTTGCCGCGCCAAACAACCCCAAGGCAAGGCCAATCCAACCGCGCAAGCTGATGCTCTCGCCCACCAAATAAGGGGCGACAAGCGCCACCAAAATCGGTTGCAAGCACACGATGATCGCAACGCTGCCAGCGGACATACCCGATTTGAAGGCGGTGTAGCAAAACCCAAAGTAGACGACTTGGATCAAGAAACCGACAAGTCCGACGTCCGCCACAGCGCGCCATGTTTTCGGCATCGGAGGGCGCAGGATCAGGGCCAATGGCACCAAAAGCGCCAGCACGCAGACATAGCGAAGTGCCAAAATCGTAAAAGGTTCCGCATGTTGCAGTCCAAGCTTTGCGATCGCAAAACCGGCTGACCACAGAAACAAAAAAATAACCGGCGCGCAGATCAGCCAGAGCGGGCGCTTGCTCATGGTCTTTGCCGCATTTCCCGCTGTGCGTGGATGCTGAAATCGGTCAGGCGACGGGACATTCAGTGCAGCCCGATCTCGGCCAAGGCACGGGCAAGTTCGGGGGGAAGAACATCATCCTTGGCGCGCTGCTTTGGCAGATCGCGCGGAGTCTCGGCCGGATCAAGATATCGCCATCCCTGAAATGGGCGGCGCATTGCTGCTTCTGTGCGAATGACCTGCGCGTCCAGCACCAACGCGCAGCGGTTGATCCCATCGGTCCCCGTGCGAGGTTCCAGATCGATAATTTTTTGCCGCGCCAGAATGACACCCTTGATCACCCAGTAAAGTGAGCCTTCAAGAACCTCTGCCTCGCGCTTTGGGGTCATGCGGGTCACATGCTCTGTCGTGCCGCTGCGCCAAATGTGTTTGTGCGCCTCGTGCCAAGCCAAAAGGTCTTCTACCGATTCGGCGCCAACGCACAGCTTGATGATGTTTAGATGCGTCACGAATCCTCCAGTGATGGGGCCACAATAGCGTGTTCCGGGGCCGTCTCAAGGCTTGATCCTGACCGCATAGGCGCGTATCTAGAAACCTTTCCAACGCCACACACAAGATCAAGGGTTTGCCCATGTCCCGCTTTGACGCGCCAATTGCTGAACAAATCTGGGATATGAAGTATCGGTTCAAAGCCGCCGATGGCACGCCAATTGATGTGACCGTCGAAGACAGCTGGCGCAGGATAGCCCGCGCGCTGGCCTCGGTAGAGGCGGACCCAAAGCATTGGGAAGACAAGTTTTATGCCGCTTTGGAAGGGTTCAAATACCTACCGGCAGGGCGCATCACCGCGGGTGCTGGAACAGGCCGCTCGGTCACAATGTTCAACTGTTTCGTGATGGGTACTGTGCCCGATACGATGGCCGGAATATTTGACGGATTGAAAGAGGCCGCGTTGACCATGCAGCAGGGTGGGGGAATCGGGTACGATTTCTCGACCATCCGTCCGCGCGGGGCCGAGGTAAAGGGCGTTGCTGCCGACGCTTCTGGTCCGCTGTCGTTTATGGATGTTTGGGACGCGATGTGCCGCACGATCATGTCGGCAGGGTCGCGTCGCGGCGCGATGATGGCGACGATGCGCTGCGATCACCCCGACGTCGAGGCCTTCATCGAGGCGAAGAAAGACGCAGCACGTCTGCGGATGTTTAACCTTTCTGTGCTGATCACCGACCCCTTTATGGCAGCGGTCAAGGCCGATGGTCCGTGGGATCTGGTGTTTGGTGGCAAGGTTTACAAAACCGTGCAAGCCCTTGATCTTTGGAACAAGATCATGCGCAACACTTATGATTTTGCTGAACCGGGTGTGATTTTCATCGACCGGATCAACACGGCCAACAACCTGAATTATTGCGAATCGATTGCCGCGACCAATCCATGCGGTGAACAGCCGCTGCCACCTTACGGGGCTTGTCTGTTGGGCTCTATCAATATGCCAACCTTGGTCACGGGAGCCTTTACCAAAAAGGCCAAGCTGGACGTTACAGCGCTGAACGATCTGGTGCGCACAGCTGTGCGGATGATGGACAACGTGGTGGATGCCAGCCGGTTCCCGCTGCCAGAACAGCAGGCCGAGGCGAAAAACAAGCGTCGTATCGGCCTGGGTGTGACAGGTCTTGCCGATGCGCTGCTCATGCTTGGGCAGAAGTACGGCACTGACGCAGCGGCAGCGCAAACCGAGGAATGGATGCATGCCATCGCCCGGGCGGCCTATCTTGCGTCAGTCGACCTGGCCCGCGAAAAGGGCGCTTTCCCGCTGTTTGAGGCTGAGGCTTATCTTGCTTCGGGCAATATGATGGCCATGGACGCCGACGTGCGCGATTTGATCCGCACCCACGGCATCCGCAACGCGCTTTTGACCTCTATCGCGCCGACGGGCACGATCAGCCTTTATGCGGGCAATGTGTCGTCCGGGATCGAGCCGGTGTTCGCCTATGCTTACACCCGCAAGGTTTTGCAAAAAGACGGCAGCCGGACTGAGGAAGAAGTGGTCGATTTTGCTGTCCGCCTGTGGCGCGAAACTCACGGCGACGCACCTTTGCCAGATTATTTCGTTAACGCCCAAACCTTGCCACCGCTGGATCACGTCCGCATGCAGGCGGCTGCGCAAAAATGGATCGACAGTTCCATTTCCAAAACCATCAACTGCCCCGAGGATATCAGCTTTGACGCCTTCAAAGAGGTGTATATGGCCGCGTGGGATCAGGGCTGCAAAGGCTGTACGACCTACCGCCCGAACGCCGTCACTGGATCTGTCCTGACCGTATCGGAAAGCAGCGAGAAAACCGTCGCTGATATGCCACAGCTTATGCGCAGTGAAGGTGCCGAAGTGGTCTACCTGAGCGAGCCGCTCGACCGCCCTGCGGCCCTTGAAGGCCAGACCTACAAGGTAAAATGGCCGGGGTCAGAGCACGCTTTGTACATCACCATCAATGACATCATCATCGCAGGCCACCGCCGCCCGTTCGAAGTGTTCATCAATTCCAAGAACATGGAGCATTTTGCCTGGACGGTCGCGCTGACCCGGATGATCAGCGCAGTGTTCCGTCGCGGTGGGGATATTTCCTTTGTCGTGGAAGAACTGAAAGCGGTGTTCGATCCGCGCGGCGGCGCATGGATGGACGGCAAATACATCCCGTCGATCCTTGCCGCCATTGGGGGGGTTATCGAACACCACCTGATCGCGATTGGCTTTATCGAGGGCGAAGGATTGGGGTTAAAAGCCGATCCGAAAGCCGAAGCGATTGCTGTCGGGGAACGGCCCAAGGGCAAGGCTTGCCCATCCTGCGGGTCCTACGCGATGCAAATGAAAGAAGGCTGCATGACCTGCAACGACTGCGGTCATTCCAAGTGCGGCTGACGGTCTAAGCTTTTTGCGACGGGTTCGTTAGTCGATCCACCTTAGTTAAGGAGGCTACATGGCACGCAATCTATGCTATGCGTCGGTCGTTGCCTTGACGCTGGCGTCGCCCGTATTTGCCGATGAAGTTGTGGTCTTTGCCGCAGCGTCGATGAAAAACGCCTTGGACGCGGTGGCTGCGGATTTTCAGGCAGCGACCGGGACGACTGTGCTGATCAGCTATGGTGGATCAAACGCGCTTGCCAAGCAGATCATCGAAGGCGCGCCTGCCGATATCTTTGTGTCGGCGGCCGTCAATTGGATGGATGAGGTTGAAAAGGCCGGTCTGGTGGTCCCCGACACGCGTCGCGACCTATTGGGCAACAGTTTGGTGTTGGTGGCGCATGGCCCTGACGTAGCGCCGGTTGCCATTGGCCCGGGCTTTGATCTTGCGGCACTGTTGGGCGACGGCAATCTGTCGATGGCAATGATCGATTCCGTGCCAGCAGGACAATACGGCAAAGCGGCACTTCAGGCGCTGGGCGCTTGGTCACAGGTTGAACCCCTTGTGGCACAGTCAGAAAACGTCCGCGCAGCCCTGACCTTGGTGGCAACTGGCGAGGCCCCTTTCGGCATCGTCTACGCCAGCGATGCCTTGGCAGATGACCGGGTCAGCGTTGTTGGTGTCTTTCCGGACGATAGCCACATCCCCATCGTCTATCCCGCTGCTTTGTTGACAGGTGCGGCGGACCCGGCAGACAAAGCCTTTTTTGATGCCTTGTCGTCAGACGCTGGGGATGCAAGGTTTGCACAGCATGGATTTGTAGTCCTGAACTGACATTTAGCATTGATAAGGTTGCATGACCGATTGGCTGTCCCCTGATGAATGGCGCGCAGTAACCCTGTCGCTGCGAGTGTCTTTTTTGGCCACTTTGGCAAGCCTGCCTTTGGGGCTTTTTGTCGCCTATGCTTTGGCGCGGTGGCACTTTTGGGGTAAACAGGTGCTGAACGGGCTGGTGCACTTGCCGTTGATTTTGCCACCCGTTGTCACAGGGTATCTTTTGCTGATCACATTTGGGCGCAAAGGAACGATCGGCCAGTATCTTGACAGTTGGTTTGGTATTGTCCTGGCCTTTCGCTGGACCGGTGCGGCACTCGCTGCAGGCATCATGGCATTTCCGTTGATGGTGCGGGCAATACGCCTTGCCATAGAGGCTGTGGATCCAAGGCTGGAACAAGCAGCCGGAACGCTGGGGGCGTCGAAGGTTTGGGTTTTTGCCACCGTGACCTTGCCGCTGATCCTGCCCGGTATCATCGCCGGGGCCATTCTCGCC
>JAAFIJ010000061.1 GCA_013298675.1 Rhodobacterales bacterium
CATCAAGGTTAGTTTATGCTGCACCAATGGGTGCGCGACGACAGTCAAATGTTCATTCATGGACCTGTTCCAATCGTTTTGCGATGCGGGTTTTGGTATCTTGGTCACAAAACGCCGCGTTTATTGAGGTTTTCGCGATGGTATGAAACACGCCTTCGTCCCAGTCAAAGGCTTGGTTCAACATGTCATATTCGCGCTTCATCGTGGTGTGAAAGAACGGCGGATCGTCCGTTGAGACGGTCACTTTGACACCGCGATGGAACATCTCGCCAATTGGATGCTCGCGAAAAGTCGGGTAAAGCCCAAGGGCCACGTTCGACCCCGGACAGATTTCCAGAACGATTTCACGCTCAGCAATCTCATCGACAAGCGCCAAATCCTCTATAGCACGAACTCCGTGACCGATCCGTTCGACGCCCAAATCCTGAATTGCGGCGCGCACGGACTCTGGCCCGCCCCATTCTCCAGCATGGGCGGTCAGGCGCAATCCGGCCTCACGGGCAGCATCAAACGACCACAGAAAGTCTTTGGGCGCACCAACTTTTTCATCGCCTGCGATGCCAAACCCGACGATAAAATTACCCACCGTTTCGGCGGCACAGTGCACGGTTTGGCGTGCTTTTTCCGGGCCAAAATGACGGATGCAGGTGACAATGCCGCGCAAGGTAATGCCAAATGATTTTTCCGCCTGCGCTGCTGCCTCTTGGATCGCATGCAAATATTCGCGCCATGCCCCCAGATCACGGCCACCACAAAAATCCGGACTCAGGAATGTTTCTGAATAAATCACACCACTTGCAGCGCTTTCTTCAAGTACAGCCATTGTCAGGCGGTAGAAATCTTCAGGCTTTTGCAGGGTTGTACATGCCGCCTCATAGATCTTTAGAAACTCCCAAAAGTCGGTAAAGCGGTAGCTGCCGTCATCGTTAAAGATGCGGTTGATGTCGATGTTTTTTTCCTTGGCCAGACCTTTGATAAAGCTGGGTGGGGCCGCCCCCTCGAGATGCAAATGAAGTTCGACTTTTGGCAGCAAATTCATAGTCATAGAAAGCCTTTCCCTGGCCCTTGAGACGCAACGCCCAAGTGGTTTGCAACCGTGGCCGCAACATCGACAAAGGCTCTGAGGCCCACTTCACGGGACCCCGCCCCTGCACAGACAATTGGCACACGTTCGCGGGTGTGTTCAGTGCCACGAAAAGTCGGATCATTGCCATGGTCGGCGGTAAAAATCGCAAGATCACCGTCGCGCAATCTGGGCAACAACAGGCCGACACGCGCGTCAAACCATTCAAGCGCGCGCGCATATCCGGGGACGTCGCGCGGGTGTCCATATAGACTGTCAAATTCGACAAAGTTGGCAAATGTCAAAGAACCCACTTCAGCATTGTCGATAAGCGCATCCAAATGATCGAAAAGTTCAATGTCGGATTTGCCTTTGTGCAAGTGTCGAACCCCCTTCATTGAGAAGATGTCGCCAATTTTGCCGATTGCATGTGTGGCGCGCCCAGCACCAGACACCCATTCCAACAGCGTAGGTGCTGGCGGGTCCATCGCAAAATCCTTGCGATTTGACGTGCGGTGAAAATTCCCAGGCGTGCCGGAAAAGGGGCGCGCAATCACCCGGCCCACGTTTCTTGCGTGCAACAGTGGCGCAAGGTCGCGGCACAGGGTGAGCAAGCGTTCAAGTCCAAAAGTCTCTTCATGCGCCGCAATCTGAAAAACTGAATCGGCGGATGTGTAGCAAATCGGCCAACCCGTGCGCAAATGTTCGGCGCAATGGCGTTCGATGATCGGCACACCAGAGGCATGGCAGTTCCCAAGTATCCCATCTGTGCCGGCAAGCTTGCAAACGGCGGCGACGATATCGTCGGGGAATGCGGGGTTTGTGTCAGGAAAGTAGGTCCAATTCCACGGAACAGGCACGCCCGCCAATTCCCAATGGCCCGACGGGGTATCCTTGCCGTTAGAGACTTCGGTTGCAGCCCCCCATGCGCCCAAGGGTTTCGCGGTCAAACCCGGCACGTCCGCGCCGCTCGCAAGTCTTACGGCGGCACCAAGACCCAATGCATCAAGATTGGGCATGCATAACGGCCCCGCCCGGCCCAGATCGGCAAGGCCCGCTGCACAGCTTTGGGCAATATGCCCTAGTGTATTTGACCCCAGGTCGCCAAAATCTGCGGCGTCTGGCGCACCACCGCAACCAACTGAATCCATAACAATCAAGAAAACACGTGCCATCATGCGATCCTTTTAAGCACCAACGGCGGTATCGGTGGCTCGTGCTCGGCAAATTGATAGGCCGCTTGAATGCGCGCAATCGCCTCGTCGGCCATCGCCTCGGTTGCAGCATGCACCATGCAAAGCGGTTCACCCACGCCGACCTCATCCCCGATGCCAGCCAATTCCGACAGGCCAACAGACGGGTTGATCTTGTCCCCCTCACGTTGCCGTCCACCGCCCAAGGCGACGACCGTCAGCCCCAATTCCTGACCGTCGATCGCGCTCACAAAGCCCTGAACAAGGCTTGGCACATCACGGATGACGGTCGACGCCGGCAGGCGGTCTGGCCAGCGTTCGATGAAATCACTTGGTCCGCCTTGGGCTGCAATCATGCGGCCAAAACACTCGGCGGCGGCACCACTTTCTAAGGCCTGTTCAATCCTGCGGGCACCATCTTCAAAGTCAACCGCGATTCCGCCCAAGGCAAGCGCCTCGCCGCCCAAAGCCGCGGTGATGTCCCACAGAGCCGTATTGACTGCGGTCCCAGATAAAGTTTCCATAACTTCAATGACTTCCAACGCGTTGCCCGCAGCGGTGGCCAAGGGTTGGCTCATATCGGTGATCAGCGCACTGGTCATACAGCCCGCGCCCTGCGCTGTGCCGACCAAGGCGCGGGCCAATGCCTCGGCCTGCGAGAGATCTTTCATGAACGCGCCAGACCCGCATTTCACATCCAAAACCAGAGCCTCAAGGCCAGCAGCCAGCTTTTTCGACAAGATGGATGCGGTGATCAGGTCTATTGATTCCACTGTCGCCGTGACATCGCGCACAGCGTAGAGGCGGCGGTCGGCAGGGGCTATTTCGCCGCTGGCCGAGACGATGGCGCAATGAACATCACGCAGTTGACGGCGCAGCTGATCTTGGGTGATTGCGCTGCGAAACCCCGGTATCGCCTCAAGCTTGTCAAGCGTACCGCCGGTATGCCCCAGTCCTCGCCCCGAAATCATCGGCACATAGGCCCCGCAGGCTGCAAGCGCGGGGGCAAGCAGCAACGAGATGCAATCGCCAATCCCGCCCGTAGAGTGTTTGTCGATCACCGGGCCAGGAACATCCCATTTCAAAACCTGGCCTGAATCGCGCATCGCACGGGTCAGGTTGATCCGTCCTTCTTCTCCCATTCCACGCAACACCGCGGCCATTGCAAAAGCACCCGCTTGGGCGTCAGTCACGACGCCTGAAGCAAGGCCGGCCGCGAACCAATTCAACTCTTCTGCATTGGGAACGACGCCATCGCGCAGCTTTGCAATGATGGCGCGCGCATCCATCACGCGCGGTCCATATGAGCGGCGGTAAACAGGCCAGGTAACAACTGTGCCACTGTCATGGTTTTGGACTTGCCATCGAGGGTGGTCATCGTGACTTTGACATCTTGATCCGCGAATTCGGCGATCTTTTGACGGCATCCGCCGCACGGAGTGACAGGTTCCGGGCTGTCAGCGATGACGCACAGCTCTGCAATGCGCGTCTCACCGCCCGCAATCATCGCGGCAATCGCGCCCGCCTCGGCGCAAGTCCCCTCAGGGTAGGCCACATTTTCAACATTGCATCCTACAAACACCGCACCCGAAGGCGTGCGCAGCGATGCGCCAACTTTAAAACGCGAATATGGGGCATAGGCCCGTAGACGAACCTTGGTTGCGGCATCAAGCAAAGGCATCGCGAAACGTCCCCATATTTTGACCATCTGGTCTACAAGTGTGCGGCCAAGACCGTTGAAGTGCAAGAGTTGCTCGCCACCAGATTACAATTTGCTTGACGAAACATCATCATCCTGAGCGTGTCTTTGTCAGAGCAATGAAACCGGGTATGTCGGTGCTCAAGTGCAGTTTCAGGCCGCAAGGACTGTTTGGTTTAAGGCTGAACTATTCTTTCAGGAGGATCAAGTGGAAGAGACGAGACAGGAAAATGCCCGCCAGGCTGCTTTGGATTATCACGAGTTTCCCAAGCCCGGAAAACTGGAAATAAGGGCGACAAAGCCGCTGGCAAACGGGCGCGATCTTGCTTTGGCCTATTCGCCTGGCGTTGCCGAAGCCTGTCTGGAGATTAAGTCAGATCCTTCCACTGCCAACCGCTATACCTCGCGCGGCAATCTTGTAGGCGTTGTCACCAATGGCACAGCGGTGCTTGGGCTTGGCAACATCGGCGCGCTCGCGTCCAAGCCCGTGATGGAGGGCAAGGCGGTTTTGTTCAAGAAATTCGCCAACATCGACTGCTTTGACATTGAATTGAACGAGCCCGACCCGGTGAAGCTTGCCGAGATTGTCTGCGCGCTTGAACCGACATTTGGCGCAATTAACCTTGAAGACATCAAAGCGCCGGATTGCTTTATCGTCGAGAAATTGTGCCGTGAACGGATGAAAATTCCGGTCTTCCACGATGATCAACACGGAACCGCAATTGTCGTGGGCGCAGCCGCAATGAACGCCCTGCATGTTGCGGGCAAGAAGTTTTCGGATATCAAAATCGTCTCGACGGGTGGCGGCGCAGCAGGCATCGCTTGTTTGAACATGCTGATAAAACTGGGTGTGCGGCGCGAGAATGTCTGGCTGTGCGACCTGGAAGGTCTGGTTTATCATGGCCGAACAGCACAGATGACAGAACAAAAACTGGCCTATGCCCAAGGGAACGCGCCTGCGACATTGGATCAAGTGATTGAAGGAGCCGACTTCTTCCTCGGTCTATCGGGACCGGGCGTTTTGACGCCAAACATGGTGCTTAAGATGGCGGCGCGGCCCATTGTCTTTGCCTTGGCCAACCCGACGCCTGAAATTCTACCCAGCGAAGTTCGCGCCGTGGTGCCCGAAGCGATCATTGCAACGGGCCGCAGCGACTATCCAAACCAAGTCAACAACGTGCTATGCTTCCCCTTCATTTTCCGCGGTGCGCTCGATGTTGGAGCAACGACGATCAATGACGAGATGGAACTTGCCTGTGTCGAGGGCATCGCAGCACTTGCACGCGCAACCAGCAGCGCCGAGGCCGCAGCGGCCTATTCGGGCGAAAAACTGTCGTTTGGCGCGGACTATTTGATCCCCAAACCTTTCGACCCAAGGTTGATTGGTGTTGTTGCGAGTGCCGTTGCCAAGGCCGCGATGGAGACCGGCGTTGCCAAACAGCCGATCGCAGATCTGGAGATGTACCGCCAAAAGCTTGATGGATCGGTGTTCAAGTCTGCCCTGATCATGCGGCCTGTATTCGAAGCGGCTCGCACAGCGCACCGCAAGATCATCTTTGCCGAAGGCGAGGATGATCGTGTGCTCTGGGCCACGAATGCGATGCTGGAAGAAACCACCGACAGCCCAATTTTGATCGGTCGTCCTGAGGTGATTGCGGCGCGCTGTGAACGCGCGGGGTTGCCAATCCGCCCGGACAAAGACTTTGAAATCGTTAACCCTGAAAGCGACACGCGTTACCGCGACTATTGGACAAGCTATCACGAACTGATGCAGCGCCAAGGTGTCACACCCGACATGGCGCGCGCAGTTTTGCGGACCAATTCGACGGCGATCGCCGCCATTGCGGTCCACCGTGGTGACGCGGACAGCATGATTTGCGGAACTTTTGGTCAATATCTGTGGCATCTGAAATATGTGCGTGAAATTCTCGCACGCGGCGGGTTGCGTCCACATGGAGCGCTGTCTTTGATGATCCTGGAGGACGGACCCTTGTTTGTCGCCGATACTCAGATCAACGCCATACCGACCCCGGAACAGATTGCCGAAACCGTGATTGGTGCGGTCAGACATGCCAAACGCTTTGGCGTTGAACCCAAAGTGGCGCTGTTGTCACATTCCAACTTTGGCAACCTTGACAGCGATTCTGGACGGCGGATGCGCGCGGCGATGGAAATCTTGGATGACCGCGGTGTCGACTTTCAGTTTGAAGGTGAAATGAACGCAGACGCCGCCCTTGACCCGGTCCTTCGTGCGCGCATTTTTCCGCACTCGCGTTTGCAAGGTGCCGCCAATATCCTGGTCTTTGGCTATACAGATGCGGCGAGCACAGCTCGTAACATGTTAAAGCTAAAGGCGGATGGAATTGAAGTTGGCCCGATCCTGATGGGCATGGGCAACCGCGCGCATATCGTGACACCGTCGATCACAGCGCGGGGCTTGTTAAATATCTCGGCACTCGCGGGGACACCTGTCGCGCATTATGGCTGATGGGCGCAGGGGTTCCCCTTGAACTCTAGCGCCTCTTGCCCAGTCCAA
Source organism: Rhodobacterales bacterium (assembly GCA_013298675.1). Classification (GTDB taxonomy): domain Bacteria; phylum Pseudomonadota; class Alphaproteobacteria; order Rhodobacterales; family Rhodobacteraceae; genus JAAFU01. The sequence goes on from JAAFIJ010000061.1 coordinate 6,492, forward strand.
TTGCGCATTGTTTGTTGGAACCCGCAGGAGCGAGCCGCGCTGCAGCGGTTCCAACGGCAAGAGATCAGCGATTGCTTGCGAAATGCAGCGATTCAGGCGACCTTAGGGCGTGGGTCATGGTGACGAACGACCCACAGCGATCCGGTCTCGCAATAGATTTTGCCGTTAAAGTGGAAAGTTGACCCACCCATGTTCGACGATAAATTCATGCAGCTCTTGCAAGCGGGTGGACCTGAGGTGCAGGCAGAGTTTTTCCTGCGCTTCCTCGAGGATCTGCGCGCAACACGACATGGGATTGTCACGGCCGCATCAAATTCTGACTGGCAGGGCATCAATCACAACAGCCACATACTGTTGTCTCTTGCAGGAACTATTGGCGCAACCACAGTCTATGACATGGCAAAACACTTGAACACGCAATCGACGCTTCAGATCGGCACAAAGAATGCCACCTTGCCGTATCCTTTAGATTTGGTGCGCGAAACTGACGCCCTGATTCAGAAAATTGTCGCCTATTCGGAAAGCCACTTTGCGAAAAGGGCGCCCAAATGAAGCAAGACCCACCACGGGCGAATATCCTTTTGGTCGAAGACACAGTTTCTTTGCAAATGATCTACCGTGCAGCCCTGATCGGGGCGGGCTATGCGGTTGAGGTTGCAGGAACCGCGGCCGATGCAATGTTCCGCCTGCGCCGCGATCCGGACAAAGTCATCATGCTGGATCTTAGCCTGCCCGATCGCGATGGACTTGATCTGTTACACGAAATGATTGCCGACTTTCCTGATCTGAAAATCATCGTGATCACGGCCAATGGATCGGTGCCCAAAGCGGTAGAGGCAATGCGCGCGGGCGCGCATGAGTTTATTGTCAAACCTTTCGATGAGGCGCGACTTTTGGGCGCGGTGGCGAATGCGCTTGGCCGCCCAACGCAGCTACCGGCCAAGCGCGCGGCGCCGCCAAAACCTGAAATGACAGCGCTCAGGGCAACCGCCTTGCCGCCAGACACTGCAAACAGCTTTATCGGCAGCTCTGCGACCATGAATTTGATCCATGAAAAGATTTCCTCGGTCGCGCGGTCCATGGCCACAGTCTTTATCACTGGCGAAAGCGGAACTGGCAAAGAGTTGTGCGCGTTGGCCGTTCATGCCAATTCACCTCGCGCGAAGGGGCCATTCATAGCCTTGAACTGCGGCGCCATTCCCCAAGACTTGTTGGAATCAGAAGTCTTCGGCCACATGAAGGGCAGCTTTACCGGGGCCATTTCCGACAAACCGGGGGCTGCGGCGGCTGCGGATGGGGGCACCTTGTTTCTGGACGAGGTGTGCGAAATGGCACCCGCATTGCAGACCAAGCTGTTGCGGTTTTTACAAACCTCGACCGTTGTCCCGGTTGGCGCGACCAAACCGCAAAAGGTGAATGTTCGCATCGTCTGTGCCACCAACCGCGACCCAATGGAATCGGTGCGCCGTGGCCAGTTTCGAGAGGATCTCTTCTATCGCCTGTACGTGGTTCCCATTCATATGCCGCCGCTGCGCGACCGGGCCGACGATGTCTTGGAAATCGCCGAAGCTGCGCTCGCCCGATTTGCACTCGAAGAAGGCAAACAGTTTGAAGGTTTGTCTACCGCAGTCAGGCGACTGTTTCGCCAATTGCCTTGGCCCGGAAATGTCCGTCAGGTGTTGAACGTCATCCGAAATGTCGTGGTGTTGCACAGGGGCGGTCCGGTGACGCTTGATATGCTGCCGGATAGCTTGCCGATGTCGGTTGACATGACAACGCAGGTGCATGCAACGGCGCAAGACCGTGCAGAACTGAACGCCTTAATTGGCAAACCATTGCACGAAATTGAACGGATCATCATCGAGGCGACGTTAAGCCAGCATGGTGGATCTGTACCGCGCGCCGCGCGCGTATTGGAACTGTCGCCGTCCACGTTGTATCGCAAGATCGAAGCTTGGGGTAACGCCCAAGACTAGAATAGCCGTGACGGTTGTTTCAAGCAAATTGCTCGACGATCAGGCGTTCTTCAAGACCGTGGCCCGGATCAAACAGAATACGGTGCGTGACACTGGGCTCGGATCTGATCTCGACGCTGAGCACCTCATTTACAGAAAAGCTGTCGGCATCGGCGCGCACGGGGCGCTTTTCTGGTTCTAGCACCTCAAATTTGACAGTCGCCCGCATCGGCAACAAGGCACCGCGCCAACGACGCGGACGAAACGCCGCGACGGCGGTCAGGGCAAGCGTCTCTGACCCGATGGGCAAAATCGGGCCGTGGGCGGAATAGTTGTAAGCGGTTGATCCCGCAGGCGTGGCAAGCAAAGCGCCGTCGCAAACCAGTTCAGGCATACGAACCTTGCCATCCACCACGATCCGCAATTTGGCCGCCTGAGGCCCGGCACGCAGCAAAGAAACCTCATTGATCGCAAGGGCTTCGGTCACCTTACCATCGGGGCCTGTCGCGCGCATCGCCAGCGGATTGATCATCGCAACTTCTGCCAAAGCAAGTCGCTGCGGTAGTTCATGCAACGAATAAGTGTTCATCAAAAAGCCGATCGTCCCACAGTTCATCCCATAAACCGGCAGCTTAAGCGGTTGGGTTTCGTGCAGTGTCTGCAGCATGAACCCGTCGCCACCAAGCGCCACGATGACATCGGCCTCTTGTGGACTGGATTGACCGTAAAGTGCGGTCAGTGCTGCCAATGCGTCAACTGCATCCGGCGCCCTGCTCGCTAAAAACGCGATCCGATGAAACGGCACTGCGGCCCCCTGCACATTACCATGCAAGTCATGACGAGCGCCGCGATGAAACTCAAGCCCTGACAATGCGTTTTGCATAAAGACATTCTGTTTCCTATCGGAAACTTTTTTCGCTTCTGATCCGAAACTTGTCGCTTTCCGACCTTCCTCAGGGGGCTCGTTTGGCCTACTAAGACCGCAAACGTCACCTTGCCCAAGGAGCAATCGATGTCTGTCACACCGGGATTTTTTACCGAAAGCCTCGCAACCCGTGACCCAGAGCTGTTTGGCTCTATCACATCAGAGTTGGGCCGCCAGCGCCATGAGATCGAACTGATCGCGTCGGAAAACATCGTGTCGCGCGCCGTGATGGAGGCGCAAGGATCTGTGATGACCAACAAATACGCCGAAGGTTATGCTGGAAAGCGTTACTATGGTGGCTGTCAATTCGTTGATATTGCAGAGAATTTGGCCGTAGATCGGGCTTGTCAGCTGTTTGGTTGCAGCTTTGCCAATGTGCAGCCGAATTCTGGATCGCAGGCCAATCAGGGTGTGTTTCAGGCACTGATCAAACCCGGTGATACCATTTTGGGAATGTCCTTGGATGCTGGCGGTCACTTGACCCATGGTGCGGCACCCAACCAATCAGGCAAGTGGTTCAACGCGGTCCAATACGGCGTGCGCAAGCAAGACAGCGAACTGGACTACGTACAAGTCGCTGCTTTGGCCAAAGAGCATATGCCAAAGATGATCATTGCTGGCGGTTCGGCCATTCCGCGCATCATCGATTTTGCCAAGATGCGCGATATCGCTGATTCCGTTGGGGCATATCTGTTGGTCGACATGGCGCACTTTGCTGGTTTGGTTGCGGCGGGTCTGTATCCGTCGCCCTTCCCACACGCGCATGTGGCTACCACCACCACCCATAAAACCCTGCGCGGACCGCGCGGCGGCATGATCCTGACCAACGACGAGACGATCGCCAAAAAGGTCAACTCGGCAATTTTCCCAGGGATTCAGGGCGGTCCATTGATGCATGTCATCGCCGCCAAAGCCGTGGCCTTTGGTGAAGCCTTGCGGCCAGAGTTCAAAGGCTATCAAGAGCAAGTGATCAAGAACGCCCAAGCGCTTGCAGATCAATTGATGAAGGGTGGCCTCGATATCGTCACCGGCGGTACCGACACGCATTTGATGCTGGTCGACCTGCGCCCCAAGGGCGTCAAAGGCAACGCTACTGAAAAGGCACTTGGCCGCGCGCATATCACTTGCAACAAAAACGGCATTCCGTTTGACCCGGAAAAGCCAACTGTAACCTCTGGTGTGCGTCTTGGCACCCCTGCAGGCACAACACGTGGATTTACCGAAACCGAGTTTCGCTTGATCGGCGATTGGATCGTTGAAGTAGTCGATGGTCTGGCCGCGCACGGCGAAGACGGCAACGATGCAGTAGAAGCCGCGGTGAAGGCCAAAGTAGAGGCGCTGTGCGAAAAGTTCCCGATCTACCCGGGGCTATAAGTCAAAACAACCTTGGGCAGGGGCTTAGCACCCTGCCCGAGGTCCCGTTGGCACGGTGCGCTAACCTTGGGATGAGGCTATAAGTAACCCCGCCAGCGCAACAGCGCGATCAACGCCACGCCAACCACCAGTATAATGGTCGCCAAAGTCGCAGCAGCACTGATGAGTTGCCCCCGGCGATCACCTTTGAGCGAGCCTTTGTTCAAATGCGTGACG
>JAAFIJ010000062.1 GCA_013298675.1 Rhodobacterales bacterium
GTCACCGTCGCGCACTGGCACTGCCGTTGGCGCGGCTTTGCTGTTTGATGGGCTCGCACGAGAGGGCTTTGCACCTGAACGCGCAGTGCCGCCCGCACCGGGTCTGGTCGCCTATGCCAGCGCTTGGGCGAGGGCTGTTGAATGCACCTACGCCTAAGCGAACAATCGTTCATAATTGTGTGACAGTGGTCTTACTCCTTGACGGGTTGCAACAGCAAGATTTGCACGTCTGCTACATTCGTGCCTGTCGCCCCGGTGATCAGCAAATCGTGCGATAGGGCTAGGGCGGCGTTGCTGTCGTTGTTGGCCAAAAGCGCCAACGGATCACGGCACGCAGCCCGCATGCGTTCGGCGGAATGCCTGTCGACCAACCCACCTGCAGCGTCAGTCGGGCCGTCTCTGCCATCTGTTCCGCCCGATAAAAAGACCCAATCCCGGTTAAGCGCTGGCATGGCAAGTGCGACCCGCAAGGCCAGTTCTTGATTGCGCCCACCAAGGCCGTTGCCGCGCAGCACCACCGTCGTTTCCCCCCCAAAGACAAGGCACTTTGTCTCAGGGCCAGCTGAAGCGGCGGCCGCGATGATCAGGGTTGCGGCGTCAGCCACATCACCCGTCAAATGATCATTGATCAACTGGGCTTGCGGCCCAAACGCTGACACAACCGCATCAAGGCTTTTTCGGTTCGACCCGATCAGCACATTTTGCGCATCGGTCAGCGGCAGATTAGGGGCAGGGCGCGCGTTAAGAATGCCTTGGGCCGCGACAGGCAGTTCTTCCCAAAGTCCCATGCTTTGCAGCAAATCGCGGGCCTGCTGCACAGGGCCAATTGGCGCAACGGTCGGGCCCGAGGCGATCACCCGCAGATCATCGCCGATCACATCCGACAGAATATAGGCCGTCACCGGGGCAGGGGCCGCAGCACACAAAAACCCGCCGCCCTTGAGGCGCGACAGATGTTGGCGCACAAGGTTCATTTCGGTAATCTCAAGCCCGTTCGCCAGCAATACCTTGTTCACACTGGATTTTTCTTCCAGGGTCAACCCGTCGACCGGCGCTGGCAACAGGGCAGACCCCCCACCTGAAATCAAGGCAATCACCCGATCTGCAGAGGTCGTGTCGGCCAGCATCCGCTCAACTTCACGCGCGGCAAACGCGCCGTTCTCATCCGGGACCGGGTGGCCAGCGGCAAGCACTGTGGCCCCCGGTACGTCACGCGCATTTTCATAGTTCGTGACGACAAGCATCTGAACCGGGCGTCCGGCAAGGTGATCCAACAAAAATTCTGCCATCGGGATCGCGGCTTTGCCAAGCGCAAGCACAAAGGTGGCCCCACCGGCTTGGGGCTGCGGCAAAGGTGTGTCGATCAAAGCAGCAGCCAACGCCCGCGCCGGATCTGCCGCCTGACATGCGACGGCAAACAGTGATTTGGCGCTGTCGCGCAGGGCCATCAATCGATCGGTCAAACGCCCGCTCCTTGTGATTTGCGTGCTAAGATTGCACGAGTTTGCAACAGAGTGAAGCATCCTCAGACCTGCGCGGGTTTTGAAAACCCATCAGGCTTGCACTCAACGCGTGCAAAGCGCGGCCACGCTGTTGGCCATCAGGAAAATCAACTCTGCTTGACCAGAAACCCCCGTTTTCGCGTAAATCTTCTTGGAATAGTTGCGCCCGGTTTCAATGGTCAGGCCAAGCAGCGATGAGGCGGTGGCGATATCTTTGGCCTGACCCAACAGCAGCGCAAATTTCGCCTCTGAAGCGGCAAGACCATAAAGCGCTTCGAGGACCTTTTCCGCGGTGTATAAAGGCGCATCCGCACCGCGAACATATCCCACAATCGCGCCGTCAAACGCCAGAGATTGGCCGCTTTGGTCGGCGTGGGACAACAACAATTCCAGGCGCGGTTCTGCAGACAAGACCAACGCCTCAACCAGATTTCCAGAGCCAAGACGCGCAAAAGCATCGCCCAGTTTCTTGGTCAAAGCCGCACTTTGCACCACCAACCGCGATCCGATGATCGGCGCTGCCAGCCCGGCGCCCTCGATCAGCGCGCGCGCCACATCGCAGGCGTCAATCATAGTGCCTTCGGGCGAAAACATCACCCAACCCAAACCCATGCGTTGGTTGGCCTTGGTGGTCATGGCCATCCGACGCTTGGCCAGTTGGCTGTCGAGATGATTCAAAACGGCCACAGACAGATGCGGTGCAAGCGACGACAAAAGCGCGCTGGCACTCGCTGTCAGGTCATTGGCCGCGCGAGCAAGCACCACCCAGGCATCAGTCCCCGGTTGCGGTGAAACCCGCATGATCCGCAGAAATTTCGCGTGATAACGGCTTGCCAACCGCGCGGTAAGGGCGGTTTTCGCATCGTCGGTCGGGTCGGAAAGTTCGGTCAAGGCATAAACCCGGTCGGCGCGCAGGCGCTGGAGCCCGAGTTGATCTGACGGATCGCCCTTGAACATCGCCTTGGCCAGATCGGCCCCATCTGCCGCAAGCGACCAATAGGCCCTCGTTTTGGCGTTGTCTGGATCGTTTGGGCCAAGACGTGTCTGGACGATCAAACTGACACTTTCGGCCCCAGTTTGGCGTCGCAGCACCTGCAAAAAACTGCTCCACGGGGCGTCATCGCGCGCGCCGCGGTGCAGACTGACCAGAATATCTGCCTCATTTGCCCGAGATATAGCCAAATTTCACCTCAATACCTCCCAAATGGGAGGTTATCCGAGCCCTTAAGTAGCTAAGTAGAGCGTCAAATTCCATGGAGGAAGCGAAAGCTTCGATTTTTGATGGCAAACAAGACATTGACCCACCTGCGCCGCCTTGAAGCGGAAAGCATTCACATCATGCGCGAAGTCGTGGCCGAGGCTGAAAAGCCGGTCATGCTGTACAGCGTAGGCAAGGACAGCGCGGTGATGCTGCATTTGGCCAAAAAGGCCTTTTATCCGGCCCCGCCGCCCTTTCCATTGCTGCATGTGGATACCACTTGGAAATTCCGTGCGATGTATGATTTGCGTGCCAAGGCCGCCAAAGACGCCGGGATGGAGCTGTTGGTTTATCAAAACCCAGAAGCCAAGGAAAAGGGAATCAACCCGTTTGATCACGGCCCGCTACACACCGACATGTGGAAAACTGAAGGTCTGAAGCAAGCACTTGACCTGCACGGCTTTGACGCAGCCTTTGGCGGCGCGCGGCGCGACGAGGAAAAGAGCCGCGCCAAAGAGCGTGTGTTTTCATTCCGTACCGCCAATCACCGCTGGGATCCGAAAAACCAACGCCCGGAGTTGTGGCACCTTTATAACGCGCGCAAAGCCAAGGGTGAATCGATGCGCGTGTTCCCGATCAGCAACTGGACCGAGTTGGACATCTGGCAATACATCCATCTGGAAGGTATCGAAATTGTGCCGCTGTATTTCTCGGCCCCACGTCCGACGGTTGAGCGCGACGGTTTGATCCTGATGGTCGATGATGAACGGTTTAAGTTGGCCCCCGGTGAGACCCCAAAGATGCGCTCTATCCGGTTCCGCACGCTTGGGTGCTATCCGTTGACTGGTGCTGTAGAGAGCGAGGCGAAAACCTTGCCCGAAGTCATTCAGGAAATGTTGCTGACCACGACCTCGGAACGCCAAGGACGCGCGATTGACAAGGATCAAGCCGCATCAATGGAGAAGAAAAAGCAGGAAGGCTATTTCTAAGCCCCGCTTATTCGCCCCAAGTTTAGACCCCCGCCCCGAGCGACATCGGGAGTGCACAGGTGGACCAAATGACCAAGAAAACGACTGACCAAAAAGCCGACCAAATCTATCAGACCGAAGCCCTGATTGCCGAAGATATCGACGCCTATCTGGAACACCACCAACACAAAACCATGCTGCGGTTTATCACTTGCGGATCGGTGGATGATGGCAAATCAACGCTGATCGGGCGTTTGCTGTACGACAGCAAAATGATCTTTGAAGATCAACTCGCCACGCTTGAGGCAGACAGCAAAAAGATGGGCACCCAAGGCCAAGAGATCGACTTTGCTTTGCTGGTTGACGGGTTGGCGGCAGAGCGTGAGCAAGGCATCACCATTGACGTGGCCTACCGGTTCTTTGCGACCGAAAAGCGCAAGTTTATTGTGGCCGATACCCCCGGTCATGAACAGTATACCCGCAACATGGTCACCGGTGCCTCTACCGCCGATCTGGCTGTGATCTTGATTGATGCGCGCAAGGGCGTGCTGACGCAAACGCGTCGTCACAGCTATTTGGCCCACCTGATCGGCATCCGCAACATCGTGCTGGCCGTCAACAAAATGGACCTCGTGGGCTATGATGAGGCGGTTTTCAATCAGATCGTCGCTGATTACACCGCCTTTGCGAACAGCATCGGGATCACCAATTTTACCTCGATGCCAATCTCTGGGTTTAAGGGCGACAACATTACTGCGCCAAGCGCCAACATGCCTTGGTACAAGGGCTCTGCGCTGCTGCCACATCTTGAAACCGTTGAGGTTGATGCAACGCTGGATCAGGCGAAACCGTTCCGCATGCCGGTACAGTGGGTCAACCGCCCGAACCTCGATTTCCGCGGCTTTGCGGGGATGATCAGCACGGGCGCCATCCGCAAAGGCGACGCGATCCGCGTGTTGCCCTCTGGCAAGACCTCGACCGTGTCGCGCATCGTTACGCTGGACGGCGATTTGGAGTTTGCTGTTGCGGGCGAGTCGGTAACCCTGTGCTTTGCCGATGAGATTGACTGCTCTCGCGGGCAGGTGATCACCATCGCTGATGCACCGACCGAAGTGTCGGATCAGTTTGAAACCACCATCGTTTGGATGGACGAACACGAAATGCTGCCCGGCCGACCCTACTGGTTGAAAATCGGGACGCAGGTGGTTTCGGCAACCGTTCAGCAACCGAAGTATCAGGTGAACGTGAACACGATGGAACATCTGGCGGCCAAAACGCTGGATCTGAACGCGATTGGGGTGGCCAACATCACCACCGACCGCGAAATCCCGTTTGAGGCCTATGCCGAAAACCGCGATCTGGGTGGGTTTATCCTGATCGACAAGATGACCAATGCGACGGTTGCGGCAGGGATGATCCACTTCTCATTGCGCCGGGCGCAAAACGTCCATCGCCAAGCGCTTGATGTGTCGCGCGAAAACCATTCGGCGTTGAAAAACCAAAAGCCGGCCGTGTTGTGGCTGACGGGGCTATCTGGGGCGGGCAAGTCGACAATCGCGAATATTGTTGAACGCAAGCTGGCGCGGATGAACCGTCACACCTTCCTTCTTGACGGGGATAACGTGCGCCACGGGTTGAACAAGGACCTTGGCTTTACCGACGCCGACCGCGTTGAAAACATCCGCCGCGTTGGTGAAGTGGCCAAACTGATGACCGATGCGGGCCTGATCGTGATCACCGCCTTTATCTCACCCTTCCGGGCAGAGCGCGACATGGTGCGCGCGATGATGCAACCCGGAGAGTTCGTCGAAGTGCACATCGACACCACTTTGGCCGAGGCCGAAAAGCGCGATGTCAAAGGGTTGTACAAAAAGGCGCGTGCAGGTCAGTTGAAGAACTTTACCGGTATCGATTCGCCATATGAGGCACCAGATCGCCCAGAGATCACCATCGACACCACAAAGCTGACCGCTGAAGAAGCCGCGGATATTATCATCGCTCGGCTTATTCCTTAACATACGTTTATAATGTCTGGGCCGCGTCTGCGTGGCCCAGACTTCACCGCCACCGTGACGTCTTACAAGACGTAGCGCGACAAATCAGCTGACCGTGACAGCGCGCCGACGTTGGTTTCAACAAAAGCGGCGTCGATCACTACGCGGTCGCCTGACCTGTCCGGCGCGGTAAAAGACAATTCCTCAAATACCCGTTCCAACACCGTATACAGCCGCCGCGCGCCGATGTTTTCGACACTGCGGTTGACGTCTGCGGCGATCTTGGCAAGGGCCGCGATGCCGTCGGGCGAAAAGCTGACCGTCACGCCTTCGGTGTTCATCAACGCGGTGTATTGCAACGTCAGGGCGTTTTCCGTCTCTGTCAGAATGCGCACGAACTCTTGTTCGGTCAGGGGCGACAGTTCGACCCGAATGGGCAAGCGGCCTTGCAATTCGGGCAGCAGATCAGACGGTTTGGCCACATGAAACGCGCCCGAGGCGATAAAGAGGATATGGTCGGTTTTCACCAAACCATATTTGGTCGACACGGTCGTGCCCTCTATCAGCGGCAGCAGATCGCGTTGAACACCTTCACGGGATACATCGGCACCGCGCGCATCGGCGCGGGCACAAATCTTGTCAATCTCGTCGAGGAACACAATGCCGGTTTCCTGAACCGCCGTCAGCGCGGCCAGCTTGACCGCCTCATCATCCAACAGCTTGTCGGCCTCTTGGCCGAGCAAAAGATCATAGCTTTCGCTGACCGTCACCTTTTTGCGCACGGTTTTGCTGCCCATCGATTTAAACAAGTCCTGCAAGCCCTGCATCTGGTTTTCCATGCCGGGCATGGTGGGAAACATGCCCATCGACGGACTGGTATCGGCCAATTCCAATTCAATCAACTGATCATCTAACTCGCCGCGCTTTAACTTGCCGCGAAACAGATCGCGCGTGCCTTCGCGGGCATCTTTGCCTGCCAGCGCGTCCACAACCCGTTCTTCTGCGGCGCGCTGGGCGCGGGCGCGCACGTCATCGCGCATCCGCGCGCGCGTATCGATGATGGCGATATCGACCAGATCGCGGATGATGCTGTCAACGTCACGGCCGACATAGCCCACCTCGGTAAACTTTGTCGCCTCGACCTTAAGGAACGGCGCGCGTGCAAGTTTTGCCAACCTGCGCGAGATTTCAGTTTTCCCGACGCCTGTGGGCCCGATCATCAAGATATTCTTTGGATAGACCTCGTCGCGCAGATCATCAGGCAACTGCTTGCGCCGCCAGCGATTGCGCAATGCCACCGCGACGGCGCGCTTGGCGTCATTTTGTCCGATGATGTGCCGGTCCAGTTCCGAGACAATTTCGCGCGGGGTTAGGTCTGTCATTCGGTGCTCCCATAAGGCGGCAGGCGTAATTTTTCGGGAAAGTCCGGCAGGCGGCGCATCACGGCAGCGCGCAGTGGCATCCACCATGTTCCGATCGCAGTGATCAAGCCGCCCAGCGCGATCAAAACAAAAGTCCAGGTGCCGAAATTGTCACTATCCCCGGCGACCCAAGCGATCACCAGCGCGATATAGGCGATGGCGGCGGTCAGGAAAGACCGCCGGTCGATCACCAGCGCGGCCACCGTTATGATCACCAGCGCCACAACAAGCAGTCCGATCCCCGCCGTGCCCCCGGTGTTGTACAGCGTCAGCGCCACGGTGTTGACCAACGCAGGTGCCGCCAGCATGTGCAGCCAAAATGCAGTCGCTGCATGCCGCCCCAACCGATGCGGGTCACGCGTGTCAAACCACATCGCCACCAAAAAGACCGCAATGCCAAAGCCCAGTGTTGCCAAGGCCAACAGGGGGCTTTGGCGCAGGTCAAACAGCCCCTCTATTCCGCTGGAGTCGCCAAATACAAACCCGCCCAGTTTCTCTGCTGATGCTGACAGCGTGTAAATTGCGCCCAATAAACAAAGGCCAAGGATGAATGCTGAAAACGGCAATCGGAATTTCCGGTACCATAGCGTCATCCCCGCTGCTGCCAACGCAAATGCCAAAAATACAGTTGTGCGTAGGCTGAGACTCGTCTGCCCCAGAACGGTGATCGCCGAAAAATAGATCCCGCCGCCGAACGCTGTCGCCAGCACCATCGACGGCAGGTTCATCCGACGCTTTAGGGTGAAATACATGGCCCACCACCAGCAAATCGCGGCACTGATCAACGGCAGGAGCGACAGCAAAGCCACCCCGCCAAACCAGCCCAACATCGCGGTGATGCCCGACAGCAAGATGATCAGGCCGATTGAGACGAATATCTCGGAAAAGCCGCGAAAGAACTCGAACGGCTCATCTTCGGCTGGCAATGCGTTGCGCTTGCCCAGCCGGTGGTTGGCCAACGAGATGACCGATGCCGCCTGCGCCTCATCGATGATTCCGGCCGCCACAGCGGCGCGAAGGTCCTCGGGGGTCATATCTGGATCACCATTTCAATTGGATCGACGGCCTTAGATAGGTGGTTTTGGGGGGCAAACCAAGGGCAGACCATTGATATAAATGCGTGCGCGAAATTCCCATTCAACTGGCCCTGATCCGCTCAACCGTCAGGTTTCCATTCGTATAGACACAAATGTCGGCCGCAATCGCCATAGCTTTGCGCGCCACCTCTTCGGCAGAAAAGTCGCTGTGCATCAGCCCGCGCGCCGCGGCCAAGGCAAAGTTGCCACCAGAGCCGATGGCCGCGACATCATGTTCGGGTTCCAGCACATCGCCGGCCCCAGTGATCACATACAGATCGTTGCCGTCGGTGACGATCAACATGGCCTCAAGGTTGCGCAAATACTTGTCGGTGCGCCAATCCTTGGCAAGGTCCACACAGGCGCGCGCCAACTGACCTGGCTGTGCTTCAAGTTTCTTTTCCAATCGCTCTAGCAGGGTAAAGGCATCGGCGGTTGATCCGGCAAATCCGGCCACGACATCGCTGTCACCGACCCGTAACCTGCGTACTTTGCGCGCGGTGCCTTTGATCACGGTTTGCCCCAACGACACCTGACCATCGCCTGCGACAACGACCTCGCCCCCGCGCTTGACCGCAAGAATGGTGGTTCCGTGCCACCCGGGGAATTTATCATCAGCCATCAACTGCCTCCATGAACGATAGAAATATGTGCATTGACGATCATGCGCACAAGTCGCCGCAGTTCCTATGCAGCTTTGTCTGGGTTATAAAGAGAAGATGCAACGTGCCAAACATCTGACTTTGTATTTGAATGACCACCAGCAACAACAACTTGCCGAGGGTCGCGCCGGCATGGTCGGTTTGGTCAAACAATCGGTAGAACAGGCGGGCTGGCAAACTGCTATTTTGCATGACACGGAATCGCATCTTTGTGCGGCCAAGGCAGGCTATCATCTGATGCTGAACAAACCCGTGCCGGGGCCCAATGCCGCGGTGTTGCGCAAGTGCTACCTTGATCCGTTTTGGCGGATAGAGCCCACAAATGACCGCTGGGATTGGGAGGTTTCGGGTCTGGATTTTGAGCCTGCGCGCATCAATCCGGAACGCGCCGCAGCCTTCTTGGATCGGTGGCGGACGACACTGTTCAAAGACACCCCAATCGCTGATCAGGGTCATATCTTTATGCCGCTGCAAGGCAAACTGACGACGCGCCGGCATTTTCAGGCGCAAAGCCCGGCCGACATGATTTTGACCACCCTGAAAAGTGACCCCGAACGGCAGGTTTTGGCGACGCTTCACCCCGGTGAGGTTTACACCAAGGGTGAATTGGACCGACTGGCGCAGATTGAACAGGCGCATCCGCGTTTTCACCTCTCAAGCCTGGCTTCAATGGACCTGTTGGCCGGGTGTTCTTATGTGGTGACACAGAATTCTGGCCTTGCCCTGAAGGGCTTTTTTGCCAAAAAACCTGCGGTCTTGTTTGCAAGAATTGATTTTCACCACATTGCGGGGGTGGTCCCACAAATTGGCCCCGCCGCCGCGTTTCGTCATGTACGCACAGCGCCCCCGGCATTTGACGCCTATGTGCAGTGGTTTTTCAAATGGCACGCTATCACGGTATGGTCCGACAGCGTTATGGCGACGATTCAAGCCCGATTGCGGACCTTGGGCTGGCCGATTTAAATGCAAAAGGGCGGCACGATGGCCGCCCGACTGTGTTTATCTTAGCGCTGATCAGATCGCCGAGGCGATCCAGCTGGCCAGCGCCGCCTTTGGGGCAGCTCCAACTTTGTTGGATACAACCTGCCCATCCTTGAACAAGAACAAGGCCGGAATGCCGCGCACGCCCAAAATCGCCGGGCTGTCAGGATTTTCGTCAACATTCACTTTGACGATCTTGACCTTGCCCGCATATTCAAGCGCCAGCTCTTCCAGGGCGGGACCAATTTGGCGGCACGGACCGCACCATTCCGCCCAAAAGTCTACGACAACGGGGATGCTTGATTTGCGCACTTCGGCATCAAATGTGGCATCGGTAACGGCAATGGTATTCGCGCCCATGACGGGTCTCCTCAGGCTGCTCGGCCGACTTGGCTAGGGTAAGAAAGCTATGGTTTGTATGCGGTTTCGTCAAGACCTGTTCAACCATCTATTGGGGCTCTGGCCAGTGCATCCCTCACGATATCGCGATCAAGGGGCATCAAGACGCCTGTTCGGGTCCACAGGATTGCCACCTCAACGTGTTTGTCGGGATAGGTTTGCGTCAGTGCCGCCTCATAAGACCCCATTTGCCGCAACAGACCTTCGGGGACCTCTGATTGCAGCGTTGGAACGACGAGATTCGTCTTGAAGTCAATCGCGAGAACCCGGTCAGGCAAAATCAGCAACCGGTCGATAGAGCCATAGATCCTGCGGCCTAAGATTCCTGCGGTGATGTCGACTTCGCACAGTGCATCGCTGCCAAAGATGGATTGCAGGGCCGGATTGTCCAGCAAGGCCACCGCTTCGGGGTAAACATCGTCAAGGGCGATCGTCTCTGGCATAAGGTGCCGGGCAATCTCGGGCCAGCGTTCGCGGGCATAGCTGGGCAGCGTTTCCAACAAGGCATGCACCGCAGTGCCGCGCAGTTTGGCGTCTTGGGACATCTCTCCAAAGGCGTCCCCCGCCAGAACCTTTTCCCCGCCAAGGTTTGATGGTGACAGCGGCGGCAAAGGCCGCGCGACTGTGCCCACATAGGTATTGGCCCATTCTGGCAGGGCCATGTCCAAAATCTGCGTATGTTGGGGCGTCTTGATGGGCGCGGGCCATTCGCCGGTGATGTAACTCATGCCCCCATCAGGGGTTGATAGG
>JAAFIJ010000063.1 GCA_013298675.1 Rhodobacterales bacterium
TCGCCGATCGCAAAATGGCCTTCGCGCTGGCGTTGCAGCATGATTTTGCACCCGTGAGCGTGCACTGACGCGCTAAACGATCCAATCATGACCCGTGCAGCGTTCTGCACGGGTGCCGCAAATTGGGCGCGTCACTGGCCCGCCAAAAACCGCTCTGCATCCAAAGCTGCCATACAGCCCATTCCAGCCGACGTCACTGCTTGGCGGTAGACATGGTCGGTCAAGTCGCCCGCGGCGAACACACCCGGAATCGCTGTGCGGGTGGTGCCCGCTTCGACCTCGACATAGCCGCCGTTGTGCAATGGCAACTGGTCTTTGACCAGTTCTGATGCGGGCGCGTGGCCGATGGCCACAAAGAACCCGTGACAGGGCACGTCTTTAACGTCACCCGTGATCAAATTGCGGGTGCGCACGGCTGTGACGGAATTTGGGTTTTCGCTGCCCAAAACCTCGGTCACTTCCGAATTCCACTGCATTTCGATTTTAGGATGCTTGAAAAGGCGGTCCTGCATGATCTTTTCCGCGCGCAAGCTGTCGCGGCGGTGGATCAAGGTGACTTTGGTGGCGAAATTTGTCAGAAACAGTGCTTCTTCAACAGCCGTGTTGCCGCCACCGATGACCACAACCTCTTTGCCGCGGTAAAAGAACCCATCACACGTGGCGCAGGCTGATACGCCGAAACCTTTGAACTTTTCTTCTGTCGGCAGGCCAAGCCATTTTGCTTGCGCCCCCGTGGCCAGAATAACGGCATCGGCGGTAAAGGTGGTGCCGCTGTCCGCTTTGGCGGTAAAGGGACGGTTTTGCAGATCAAGCGAGGTGATGTAGTCCGAGATAATCTCGGCCCCCATCGCACGGGCATGTTCCTCCATGCGGACCATCAGATCAGGGCCTTGCACATGGCTGTCACCCGGCCAGTTTTCCACCTCTGTGGTAATGGTCAGCTGACCGCCCGGTTGCATCCCTTGCACCAAGATGGGGTTCAACATTGCGCGCGAGGCATAGACAGCGGCCGTGTATCCCGCAGGGCCCGAACCGATGATCAGAACTTTGGTGTGCCGTGTCTCGCCCATGGTGTCCCCCAAGATTTCCGTGTTCATCCCGCATGGTTGGTTGGGGATTCGTCTGTTGGTGTTGATATAGGCAAAGCGCGGACGCTCCGAAAGGGTTCGCGCAAAAGGCGCGGCAAAAGCGCGACCTTGGGCAACACAGTGAAAAATCTGGACCCCGTCGCGAAATAATATTGCGCAAAACGCTGCATCGGCATAGATGTCCGCCAAAATAGGAGAATGACATGGCAGGATCAAAGCTGGATCCGATCGACCGCCAAATCCTTGCAGAGTTGCAGGCCGATGGACGGATGACGAATGTCGAACTGGCCAGCCGGGTCGGAATTTCGGCGCCGCCCTGTTTGCGCCGGGTACGGACCTTGGAAGAAGCGGGCTATATCAAGGGGTATCACGCCACGATTGATGCTCGCGAGTTGGGCTTTGAAGTAGAGGTTTTTGCTATGGTGCGGCTGCAAAGCCAAGCCGAAGGCGATCTTGCCCGCTTTGAGGCGCGTTGCCGCGCCTGGCCGCTTGTGCGCGAATGCCACATGCTGAACGGTGAAATCGACTTTATCTTGAAATGTGTGGCCCCTGATTTGTCGAGCTTCCAGAACTTCCTGACAGCAGAGTTGCTTAAGGCGGAGAACGTGGCGAATGTGAAAACCAGTCTGGTGATCCGCTGCGCTAAGGATGAACCGGGCCTGTCCTTTGATGTCTTGGAAGAGCGGTTGGCCCGCAACGCCTGAGGCGCGCCTATCCGTGCAAAAGATTAGGCGGCCCCTTTATGGTGCCAGAGAACACCGGGGCCGCCTTAACCGAGCATGATCCCTTCAAACCCGTAGGTTGAAGAGAAACGACGTGGTGACTGCCCGAGGGTCTTAACGTTCACCGCATCGCCTGTGTTCACAGAGGGACATCTGTAGGATCAAGGTGCCTGCAAACTGACTTTGGGTCAAACTTTACGAAAAATTCCCCCTAAAGTTGTTAACTATGTTTCACAAAGGCCGAGACTGTCAAAAGATGCGCGACAATGACAGCGTAAATGGCCAAAATAACTTGCTTTTCTGCGGCAAAGTGATTCGTGGAAATGACAAAAGGGCCAAGCAGTGCTTGGCCCTTTTGCGCAAATAAATGGGAAATTAGCTTGCGAGACGGGCTGCAGCCGGGGCCTTGGCCGACTTTGCAGCGAAAGCGGCGGGCCGGCGACGTGTGCCGCGCTGCCACGGCATTACAACCTGTGCCTCATTGCTTGTGGCAATCACGGATTTGATCCAGCGGCGTTCGGTTTTCATGATCTGCTCCTCATGTCGAGTTCTAAACTGTTAACCTTAATTTGACTGGTCAATGCGGCATCAGTTTGTCGATCTATGGAGAGCCAAAAACTTCTGTGAAAATTGCGCGACCAATGTGCAGTGCGTTTGAATTTATTCCAAACCACTGAAAATTATATATAAATTTTCAGACTGGGTAGGTCTCTTTAAGAGTTTCACCAGTGAAATGTTGAAGTATGGCATCGGTGCGGCCAAACTTGCCCGATTGTTGCCGCGGATTGAGTGATTTCGTTAAACGCTAAAGCCGGATCACTGAAATTAGGCGGCCATAATCCACTTCCTTGGCATGGGTTGTCCGGCGAAAGGAATAAAACCGCTCTGGATCGCTAAAGGTGCAATGTCCGGTCCACAGCGCATCGGCCACACCTGCCCCGCGCAGACGCAAGAGCCCATACCCGGGCAGGTCAAACAGCATCCGGTCGCCCGAACCGTTGGCAAAGTAGCGCTTGGCGCTGGTGTCGGCATCTGTCAGCGTTTCATAAAACTCGGGGCCGACTTCATATGCGGCTTGGCTGATCGTTGGCCCAATGACGGCGCTAATGCGGCCGCGTTTTGCGCCAAGAGCTTCCATGGCATCGATGGTTGCCTCAAGCACCCCGTCCTTGGTGCCACGCCATCCGGCATGTGCGGCCCCGATCACTTGGGCGAAGGGGTCTGAGAAAAGCACGGGCTGACAATCAGCGGTGAGGATGGCCAAGGCCAGCCCCGGCTGATTGGTGACCATGGCATCAGCCTCTGGTCGCTGTACAAAAGGGGCGTCAACGACAGCGACCTTTGCAGAATGCACCTGATGAATGGTGATCAACCGCTCTGGCGTCACCTCAAAAGACGCAGCAACCCGATTGCGATTGATTTCGACGGCCTGCGCCTGATCAGACGATCCCATCCCACAGTTCAGGCCGCTGAAAATGCCCGAAGACGCACCGCCTTTGCGGGTAAAGAATCCATGCTTGGCGGACAAGCTTGATGATGTCAGAATTTCAAGCATCAGGAAAATCCTGCTGGGTTGGGGCCTGATTGGGGGTAAACCGCAAGCATCTTGAATAACTCACCCATTTCACCCGAAGCCGTCAAGCGCTTCAATCCTGACAAATGGTTTTGAAGGGCCTTGGGTTCAAGGCCCTTGGCCAGACGTTCGGCGCGCGTGACGATGCCCAACGCACTTAGAACTTCGCCTTGGGTGGCATAGCTGGTCTTGGCCCCTGCTGCGACTGCTGCGGCTGACAAGGCAGCGAAATCCACATGGGCGGTTATGTCGGCCAGTCCCGGCTCTGCCAAAGGTGAGACATAGCTGTGCCCCCGCATTGCCTGAAAGGTATCGCCAAGCGAGACCCAGCCGCCATAGTCGACAACCAAAGCCAGACCGCCAAACCGGGCAAGGCGGGTGCCAATGGTCGAAATGATCGGCAAAGCCGCATCGCACAGTTCGACAATGCTGCCATGTTCAGTGTCTGCCAGCCGCTGTGTCAAACTGCTGACCTCTCGGGCGTCTGACAGTCCAAAGCAAAAGTTTTGGCCGTTCGTGTGCACCATGGTTTCGCGCCAACCGTCACTAGACCGCGTGAACTGACGTATCGGCAGGGCATCAAAAAATTCGTTCGCCAGCAGGTAGAGAGGCGCCTCTGGCAACTGGTCGGCGTGATCAATCCATGTCACTCGGTGCCCGGCGAGGCAGGTCTTTTGCACCGTACGCAGCTTTTGTGACGCCTCTAGCAGGGTGATCGACGCCGCCGCCTGAAAGCCCGGAACGCTGCGCGTGGCACGCAGTACGTCCGCCATCAATGTGCCGCGTCCGGGTCCGAACTCTGCCAACGTAAAGGTTGCGGGGCTGCCAGCGTCGAGCCAATGCTGCGCAAGACACAGGCCAAGCATTTCGCCAAACATTTGCGAAATCTCAGGCGATGTCACAAAATCACCACCAGCCCCAAAGGGGTCTTGGGTTGCGTAATACCCATGTAGCGGGTGCAAAAGGCATTCGGTCATATAGTCCGCCAGGGGCATTGGCCCGGTCGCTTGAATCCGGGCAATGAGCGCTTGGCCGAGAGGCGTCATGCGCGCCCGACCCTTATGTTCGACCGCCGCAAGATGAACCATAGGCCGACGATCAACATCGGCAGACTAAGGATCTGCCCCATGGTCAGGCCGGCAGTGCCGATCTGTAACGCATAGCCCAACGGATTGGTCTCGGTGACGAACAGGGCGTCTGGTTGGCGGAAAAATTCAACCAGAATACGGGCAAGGCTGTAGCCGGCAAAAAAGACCCCAGCGACACGTCCCGCGAACTTTAACGCATCTTTGCGCCAGACGAGGTAGGTTAAGATGGCAAAGAGTAGCAACCCCTCCAGCAATGCTTCATATATTTGGCTGGGGTGGCGCGCACAAATGGTCAACACGTCACCACAGGCTTGGGCCGCGTCGCCCGGAAAAGCGACACCCCAAGGTACATCGGTTGGACGCCCCCAAAGCTCTGCATTGATGAAATTGGCAATGCGGCCCAGAAACAAACCGATCGGGGCGACATAGGCCATCAGATCTGCTGTCGGCAAAAGCGGGATACGGTTCAACTTGCAAAAAGCAACGCCTGCGACTGCGACACCCAGAAAGCCGCCATGAAAAGACATGCCGCCTTCCCAAACGCGGATGATTTCAGCTGGATTGGCAAAGAAATGTGCCGGCTGATAAAACAGGACATATCCCAAACGCCCGCCAAGGATCACCCCCGCGATCACCCAAGTCAGCAGTTGTTCCACCTGCACGGCCGTCATCGGGGCTGCACCATTCCAAAATCGCGGGGTGGTGACCAGCCGGACGATCAGTTTCCATCCCGCAATAAGACCCACGATATAGGCCAAGGCATACCAGCGCAGCGCAAAGGTAAACGACCCCAGATCAATAGAGAAGATTTCAGGTGAGATATCTGGAAAGGGAATATACAACATCAAACCTGCTTTCGCTGTTGGCAGATCACCACGACTTTTGGCTAACAAAGGCTGGTGCTCGTTCAAGCGCGTTGTCCGCGACACTTGGCGCGATGTCAACGCCCCGTCACATCTCTATGATGCCATGACCATCTTGCGCATGCCCAAAGGCAGGCACATATAGACACAGATCAAATAGGAGAGCGCCATGCAATCTGGAAATAAGATTTTCGACGACATGTCAAAGCTGATGACAAGCGCGATGGGTGTGGCCCAAGGTGCAAAAACAGAGGCAGAGACAGCCATGAAAGGTTTCGTCGACCGCTGGCTGGCCGACCGTGATTTTGTCACGCGGGATGAATTTGATGCCGTCCGCGCCATGGCGCAAAAGGCCCGCGAAGAAAACGCGGAACTTGCGGCACGTCTTGCTGCGTTGGAAACGAAATAATAGGCATTTGCCAGCATCAAAAGCCGACACGAGGGAATGCCGTTAACGCATTTTCGCAACCGCGCCAGCGATGCATTGTTTTACCGCAACCGCGTTGAGGGCACCCATGCGTAACCATTTGGGCACAAGATGACCGCCTCGCGCAGTCCGTGCCCGGGTTTGTCAGTGGCTGCCGCCAGCAAGACGGCATCAGGAAAACCAGCTAGCTTTTCAACGGCAAGATCCGGATCAACCTCATGCAATCGCAATTCGATCCCGGCCCCACGGGGCCCAGCCTCGGGCAACACTCCGTAAATCGGATGTGATGAAAAGCTCTGATCAGAGTGCAATTGAAACGGCTGACCCGCGTGGACACAAATCGCAAAATCATTGCTTAGCCTGTGCACCTGAATGCCGAATACTTCATGCAGAAAGGTCGCCTGAGCGCGCACGTCGCGCACCAATAGATTGACGCTTAGACCGCTCAGCGATTTGCCAAACTCTTCCGCCGGAATGGTTTCGAAATTCATCAGATCGCTCCTTGTTACGCCGATTTCTCGCCACTTACCGCGTTAAGGTCAAATCACATCTCTTGATCTTCTTCATCAGCCAATTGATTGTGCGCAAAAATCAAAGGAGGCGGTGATGGCGCTGATAACACTTTTGGACGGCGGCATGGGGCAGGAGTTGGTCGCACGTTCTGGCGATGAACCGACCCCCCTTTGGGCCACCCGTGTGATGATCGACCATCCTGGCATGGTGCGCGATATCCACACCGACTATTTTGCTGCCGGTGCCAGCCTTGCCACCACCAACACCTATGCGATCCATCATGACCGCTTGGTCGGGTTTGGTCTGGACCCGATGTTCCATGCCCTTCATCTTCGCGCCTTGGTCGAGGCGCATGAGGCACGCGCGCTCCATGGACGGGGCAAGATTGCCGGGTCAATGGGGCCGCTTCAGGCAAGTTACCGCCCTGAACTGACCGAGCCCTTGGCCCAAGCCACACCGAAATATGCCGAAATTGCCGCGATCTTGGGCCCGCATGTGGATGTCATTTTGTGCGAAACCATGGCGTCGATCGAGATGGCCGCCGGGGCTGCTGCTGGCGCGCAGGCCTCAGGCAAACCTGTTTGGCTGTCGATCAGTGTCGACGATCATGACGGTAGCAAACTTCGTTCGGGAGAGCCCGTTTCAGATCTTGCACGCGTCATCAGCACCTATCCTGTGGCGGCGGTTTTGGCCAATTGTTCTGTTCCGGAATCGATGAGCGCTGCGATGACCGCGTTTGCCGCCTTTGGGCTGCCATTCGGGGCCTATGCCAATGGCTTTACCCATATTTCTGGCAACTTTTTGAAAAACGCGCCGACGGTCAAAGAATTGACCCACCGTCACGATTTGACGCCAGAAAAATACACCGAATTTGCCATGGGTTGGGTCGCACAAGGTGCCACGATCGTCGGAGGCTGCTGTGAAGTGGGCCCGGCGCATATCCGCCACCTCGCCGATGCGCTTCGCACCGCAGGTCACCAAATCGCATGACGGTTGATTTTGTCTACCTGCCGCCGGACGTGCCTTTGTCGATCCTGCATCAGGACAAGCACATCATCGTGGTCGACAAACCGTCGGGTTTGCTGTCGGTCCCGGGCAAGTTGGAAGGGCGCAACGATTGCATGCATTCGCGTTTGATGGCGCAGCACTGGGATGCGCTTTTGGTGCACCGGCTTGATTGTGACACCTCTGGCATCATGATCTTTGCGCGCACAAAACAGGCGCAAGGGTTTTTGGGGCAGCAGTTTGAAAACCGCATCGCCAAAAAGACCTATGTCGCGCGGGTCTGGGGCCAAGTGGCTGAAGACAAGGGCCATATCGATCTGCCGATTGCGACTGACTGGCCGAACCGACCTAAGCAGCGCATCAGCCATGAGGAGGGTCGCCCTGCGCAGACCGATTGGCATGTAACCGCGCGCTTGCCCGATGAAACCCGTGTTGAACTGTCGCCCAGAACTGGCCGCAGCCACCAGTTGCGTTTGCATATGCTTGCACTTGGTCACCCGATTTTGGGCGATCCCTTTTACGCAGAAGGGGCCGCGCGCGCCTATCCGCGCCTGATGCTGCATGCCCAAACCTTGGCGCTTCATCATCCGGGCACGCAAGACTGGGTCAGCTTTAGCGCCCCCTGTCCGTTTTGATCCCATTCTTTTGTTAAGTTGTTGACGTATTTCGGCGTTAACCTAGTCTAAATGTGCTGCTCCCATGTTGGGCAGATCGATGAAGGTCAAACAAGGAGCCCTGCCGTTGAACTTGCGCCAGATGTTTGAGTTTCGCTACGCCTTGCTGACTTGGCCGTTGATCCTGGTCGTAGTTTGCTTTGGCCTCGCAGGGATTTTCACGGACTATCAAAGCTTGTTCGTGGGGGTTGGCGCGGTTTTTGCCGCCATTGCGGCGCTTGGTGTGCATGATCTGACGCAAACGCGACATGCAATTTTGCGCAACTATCCGGTCGCTGCTCACTTGCGGTTTATCTTGGAAAAGATTCGCCCCGAAATCCGGCAGTATTTCTTTGAAGCTGATACAGATGGCACCCCCTTTCCGCGCGATGCACGTGCGATGGTCTATCAGCGCGCTAAGCGCGAGTTGGACAAGCGCCCTTTTGGCACGCAAAAAGATGTCTATGCGGAACAGTATGAATGGCTTCACCATTCCATCGCTCCCCGCCCGCCGGTGCCTCTCAGTGATATGCGGG
Source organism: Rhodobacterales bacterium (assembly GCA_013298675.1). GTDB lineage: Bacteria > Pseudomonadota > Alphaproteobacteria > Rhodobacterales > Rhodobacteraceae > JAAFU01. The sequence goes on from JAAFIJ010000063.1 coordinate 8,469, forward strand.
TCGAAGTTGGGGCGTCTTGCGCGCAGCCCTATCGTACATCGCTGTTGAATATTTCAGCAATGAGTTATGGCGCATTGTCGGCCAATGCAGTCTTGTCGTTGAACAAAGGCGCGCAACAGGGTGGCTTTTTCCATGACACGGGCGAGGGCGGCGTGTCACCCCATCACCGCGTGCATGGCGGTGATCTGGTATGGGAAGTGGGGTCAGGTTATTTTGGCTGTCGCGGCGATGACGCTGGCTTTGATCCACAAAAATTCCGCGAAACTGCCGGCGACCCACAGATCAAGATGGTGGAACTAAAGCTGAGCCAAGGGGCAAAGCCCGGGCATGGTGGGGTTTTGCCCGCGGCTAAGGTGACAGCCGAAATCGCGGCGATCCGCGGTGTCCCGATGGGTCAAGACTGCGTGTCACCCGCGCATCATTCGGCGTTTTCAACACCCGTTGGGCTGCTGGAATTTGTCGCACAAATGCGCGAATTGTCGGGTGGAAAGCCAGCGGGATTTAAGCTGTGCATCGGCCACCCGTGGGAATTTCTGGCGATTTGCAAAGCCATGGTGCAAACCGGAATGACCCCGGATTTTATCGTGATTGATGGAAAAGAGGGCGGAACAGGCGCCGCTCCGGTCGAATTTATGGATCACATCGGCATGCCGATGCGCGACGGTCTGACCTTTGCGCATAATGCGCTGGTCGGAATTGGGATGCGCGACAGGGTGCGCATTGGCGCGGCAGGCAAAATAGCCTCGGCCTATGATATGGCGCGGGTTTTGGCGCTGGGCGCTGATTGGTGCAACTCGGCGCGTGGGTTCATGTTTGCCGTGGGCTGTATTCAAGCGCAGTCGTGCCATACAGGGCATTGTCCAACTGGAGTCACCTCGCAAGACCCCGCACGGCAAAGGGCGATCGTTGTGCCTGACAAAGCCGAACGCGTGGCGAACTATCACCGCAATACCTTGCACGCCTTGTCAGAACTGGTCGCGGCGGCGGGCATAGATCATCCAGCCGACCTAAAACCACACCACTTTTTACGTCGTGCCTCATCTGACAGAGTGATTTCTTTTGCCGAACAGTATGAACAACTGACCCCGGGGCAATTGCTGCTTGATCCCAAATCGTCGCCGCGATTCGGCGCTGCTTGGTCGGCAGCTCAAGCCGACAGCTTTGCTTACCGCGCTTAAGGGACAACTGGTGACGCCGCCAATTTGGCATCGATGACGTCCCGTTACCAAGCTTTGCGCCGACCCCTTAAAGTGTCAGGGCCAGTTTGCGACCCTCGTGAAACGCATATGCCGCCAGTCTGGGGGCGGCGCAATCGCCTATGCGGTAGGTCGCCTTGCCGGCAAAATTGTCGGGAAAGGGATCAAAGGCGCGATTGGTTGTGGCCATTACAAGTGCTGATGCGGCGATGGTCTCGTCGTGTCCGGTCAAAAGGTTACCGACCGTTACGCCATTGCCATGCCAACGCCGAATGACATGTTCGGTCAGCATCCGCGTACCCAGATGACCCAAACGTTTGCGCGCGGCCCCGTCTGCGGCGGTACGGGCAACCTCTTTGCCCACAAACGGGTCGGGCGTGACGATGATCACCTTTTTGCCTTGTTCGGCCAAGGCCCAGGCTGTGCCCACACCGCGCCAATTGCCGCCCTCATCATAGACAATCACCGTGTCACCCAGCCGTGCCTCACGCCGCATGACGGCTTCGGGCGACCAAACGCCTCCAAGTTCCAGCCCCGGCAAATTGGCCTCATTTGGCATCCAGCGCTGAAACCCGCTTTCGTCGGGCAACGATCCCGTTGCCAGGATCACCACCTCTGCCGGATGTGCGGCAATTTCGTCTTCGTCCAAATATGTGTTGCAACGCAGGGTCGCGCCAAGCGTTTCCAACTGCCGTTCATACCACTGCAAAAGATCAAGGATCTGCGCGCGCCGTGGCTGCATTCCGGCCAATCGAAACTGCCCTCCCGTCACAGGTAATGCTTCAACAATTTCGACCCTGTGCCCACGTTCGGCGGCGACGCGTGCCGCCTCAAGCCCAGCAGGTCCAGCACCAACCACAAGAACGGATTTGGGCTGTTCCGCCTTGGTGAACCGGTCGCCGCCCCATTCCCATTCGCGCCCCACCGAAGGGTTGATCAAGCATGAAATCCAATAGTCGCGGCTGCGTCTGCCCCAACACATCTGATTGCAGGAAATGCAGCCACGAATATCCTCGACGCGCCCTTGGGTGGTTTTGCGCGCCAAATGCGGGTCGGCAATTTGCCCGCGCACGATAGACACCAAATCCGCCTCACCGCTGGCGATGATGGTTTCAGCGTTGTCGGGCGTGCGCACGCCCGCCTCAGATGTGATGGCTGCGTGTCTGACGATGCTTTTCAGCTGGGCGGTCAAAGGAGTCGTTAGTTTTTCACCAAAAGGAAACGTC
>JAAFIJ010000064.1 GCA_013298675.1 Rhodobacterales bacterium
AGGAAGGCATGTTTTACATGTCGCGTATCGACTATGAAACCCAATGGGTCGAAAGCCGGGACATGTTCCCGACGGTGATCCAGACTTTGGATCCAAACCCAAAAGATCCGGCGAACTTTACCAGCCTTTTGTCGACCGGGCGCGATGATTTTGAATTTTCCCTGTCCAAAGACAATGGCGAGCACAGCAATGTCAAAGGTTATGACAAGATGCTTGGCATCAAGGTGACCATTGATGGTGTGGAGTTTGAGGAAACCGAATTCAGCTATCAAGAGACTGACGACGAGGGCAATATTCTGCGCCAATCAAGGGGGCGTGAATACGTGCATCCAGAATGGCGCAACTTCTTTTCGGGTCGCTCGGAATGGTTTGATGGTACCGACTGGCTGCCTTTGGAAGGAAGTCCGGTCAAATTCCTGTTTCCGGGTGACAAGGGATTTGGCGCGACCCAACCGATCTTTGATTGCAATGCCGTCACGTCAGAATTGCCGCAAAGCGACCTGATCCAGCCGGTCAGGGCCACACCATGAACAGCGACTTGTTGGGTCATTGCCTGTGCAAGGCTGTCACTGTGCGGGTCAGCGGGCCGCACGATCCGCGGCCCGGTGTGTGCCATTGCCGGATGTGTCAGCGGTGGTCGGGCGGCTTGTTTATGTGCTTTAACGCCGAAGCCGAAGCGGTAACTGTCACAGGGCCCGTGGCGCGCTATGCCTCATCCGAATTTGCCGAACGCGCCTTTTGTGCCACCTGCGGCAGCCATCTGTGGATGCGCAACACCGACCAGGACGGCGACAGCTATGAGTTGATGCCGGGACTGTTTGATGAGGCGCGCGATTGGCCGCTGCGGTCCGAGATTTACACAGACTGTGCCATGACCAGCGTGCAGTTGAACGGCGACCACCGGCGCGCGACGCGTGCCGAATACGAACAGAAAAACTTACATGTGCCGGGAGATGCGACATGACCTATGATGATGCTTGGGTAGCGGCCGAAGAGGCCAAGCGCGCATGGTTGGACGCCAACGGTCTGTACAAAACCGAAGACGAACATTCGTCCTGTGGCGTTGGTCTGGTTGTGGCAATTTCGGGCAAACCTAGCCGTAAAGTTGTGGAAAACGGTATCGCGGCTTTGCGTGCTGTTTGGCACCGCGGTGCGGTCGACGCCGACGGGAAAACGGGCGACGGCGCGGGCATTCATGTGCAGATCCCGTCGCGCTTTTTCTATGATCAGGTGCGCCGCACCGGGCATGAGCCTGATACGAAAAAGCTGATTGCGGTGGGGCAGGTGTTTCTGCCGCGCACCGATTTTGGCGCGCAAGAGCGTTGCCGTACAATCGTTGAAACCGAAGTCTTGCGGATGGGTCATTACATCTATGGCTGGCGTCATGTGCCCGTTGACACATCCGTTTTGGGTGACAAGGCCAACGCAACACGACCAGAGATCGAACAGATTCTGATCCGCAACGAAAAGGCGATTGATCAGGAACAGTTTGAACGTGAGTTGTACATCATCCGCCGTCGCATCGAAAAAGCGGCGGTCGCGGCAGCGATTCAGGGCATGTATGTCTGTTCGCTGTCTTGCCGGTCGATCATCTACAAAGGCATGATGCTGGCCGAACAGGTCGCGACCTTTTACCCCGATTTGATGGACGACCGGTTCGAATCTGCCTTCGCGATCTATCACCAGCGCTATTCGACCAACACTTTCCCCCAATGGTGGTTGGCCCAGCCGTTCCGCATGTTGGCCCATAACGGCGAAATCAACACGCTGAAGGGCAACGTCAACTGGATGAAATCGCACGAGATCCGCATGGCCTCGGCCAACTTTGGCGACGCTGCCGAAGATATCAAACCGATCATCCCGGCGGGCACGTCGGATTCGGGCGCGTTGGACGCGGTGTTTGAGGCGCTTGTGCGGTCGGGCCGCAACGCGCCACTGGCCAAAACCATGTTGGTGCCAGAGGCGTGGAGCAAAGCCACCACCGATATGAAGCCAGCTTGGGCTGACATGTACGCCTTTTGCAACTCTGTGATCGAACCTTGGGACGGCCCGGCGGCACTGGCCATGACCGATGGTCAATGGGTGTGTGGCGGGCTTGACCGCAACGGTTTGCGCCCGATGCGCTATGTGGTGACCGGTGATGGGTTGCTGATCGCGGGTTCCGAGGCGGGCATGGTGCCTGTTGACGAATCCACTGTCCGTGAAAAAGGCGCGCTTGGGCCCGGCCAGATGATCGCGGTCGATATGGCCGAAGGGCGTCTGTACCACGATGTGGAGCTAAAGGATAAACTGGCCGCAGCGCAGCCATATGGTGAGTGGGTGGAGCGGATCGTTGATCTTAGCACGCTGCTTAAAGACGTGCCGGAAACCCCGATGTTTGTCGGGGCTGACTTGCGCAAACGCCAGATTGCTGCGGGCTTTACTGTTGAAGAACTGGAGCAGGTTCTGGCCCCCATGGCCGAAGACGGCAAAGAAATGATCGCCTCGATGGGCGATGACACCCCTGCCGCCGTTCTGTCATCGGTCTACCGCCCGTTGTCGCATTTCTTCCGCCAGAACTTTAGCCAAGTTACCAACCCGCCCATCGACTCGCTTCGCGAAGGCCGGGTGATGTCTCTGAAAACCCGTTTTGGCAACTTGCGCAACGTGCTGGACGAAAACTCCAGCCAGTCAGAGATTCTGGTGCTGGAAAGCCCTTTCCTGGCCAACGCTGAATTTGATGTGTTGGTGAACCGTTTTGGCGATCAGGTGGCGTTTATCGATTGCACTTTCCCTGCGAATGCCGGGCAGGATGGTCTGCGCCAAGGGCTGGAGCGTATTCGCGCGGAGGCCGAAGATGCAGTGCGTTCGGGCGCGGGTCAGTTGGTTCTGTCTGATCATGACCAATCGGAATTGCGCGTGGGCATGCCCATGATCCTTGCCACCTCTGCCGTGCATTCATGGCTGACGGCCAAAGGGTTGCGGACGTTTTGTTCGGTCAACGTGCGGTCTGCCGAATGTATCGACCCGCACTACTTTGCGGTGCTGATCGGTTGTGGTGCGACCACCGTTAACGCCTATCTGGCGCAGGATTCGATCGCTGACCGGATGAACCGCGGGTTGGTCGAAGGCACCTTGGTTGAGGCGATGCGCCGTTACGGCAATGCTGTTGATGCGGGTCTTTTGAAAATCATGTCCAAGATGGGCATCTCGGTCATCTCATCCTACCGCGGTGGTCTGAACTTTGAAGCCGTGGGCCTTTCGCGCGCCATGGTCGCAGAATACTTCCCCGGGATGCAAAGCCGCATTTCCGGCATAGGTCTGCAAGGGTTGCAGATGAAGGTCGAAGAAGTCCACGCCAAAGGCTGGCTGGGCGGCGCAGACGTTCTGCCCATCGGCGGTTTCTATAAGGCGCGTCGCACGGGTGAAAAGCACGCTTGGGAAGCGCAGACCATGCATATGTTGCAATCGGCCTGTGACCGCGCCAGCTTTGACATCTGGAAACAGTATTCGGCTGCGATGCGTTCCAACCCACCGATCCACATTCGCGATTTGCTGGACATCAAGGCGATTGGCAAAGCCATTCCGATCGAAGAGGTCGAAAGCATCACCTCGATCCGCAAACGCTTTGTGACACCGGGCATGTCGCTGGGGGCTTTGGGGCCAGAGGCGCATAAAACATTGAACGTGGCGATGAACCGTATTGGCGCGAAATCCGACTCGGGTGAGGGCGGCGAGGACCCGGCACATTTCCACCCTGAGGCCAATGGCGACAATCCGTCGGCCAAGATCAAACAGGTGGCATCGGGGCGCTTTGGCGTAACTGCTGAATACCTGAACGCTTGTGAGGAATTGGAAATCAAGGTCGCCCAAGGCGCGAAACCCGGCGAAGGCGGTCAGCTGCCTGGCATGAAAGTGACGGCCCTGATCGCGCGTTTGCGCCATTCGACCCAAGGCGTGACATTGATTTCACCGCCACCGCACCACGACATCTATTCCATCGAAGATTTGGCGCAGCTGATCTATGACCTCAAACAGATCAACCCGCGCGCCAAGGTGACGGTGAAACTGGTATCTGCCAGTGGCGTCGGCACGATTGCGGCCGGTGTGGCCAAGGCCAAGGCCGATATCATCCTGATCTCGGGCCACAATGGCGGCACGGGCGCGTCGCCGGGCACCTCGATCAAATATGCGGGCCTGCCATGGGAAATGGGCCTGACCGAGGCGCATCAGGTGCTGGCGATGAACAACCTGCGCGAACGGGTGACCTTGCGCACCGACGGTGGTTTGCGCACGGGCCGCGATGTGGTCATGGCCGCAATGATGGGGGCCGAGGAATACGGCATCGGCACCGCCGCCTTGATCGCGATGGGCTGCATCATGGTGCGTCAGTGCCAATCCAACACCTGCCCGGTGGGCGTGTGTACCCAGAATGAGGCGTTGCGTGCCAAGTTCACCGGGACGGCCGATAAGGTGGTTAACCTGATCACCTTCTATGCCCAAGAAGTGCGCGAGATTCTTGCCAGCATCGGTGCACGCTCGATGGATGAAATCATCGGGCGTGCGGATTTGTTGTCGCAGGTTTCGCGTGGCTCGGCGCATCTGGATGACCTCGACCTTAACCCGCTGTTGATCACCGTCGATGGCGCGTCGAAAATCACCTATGATCGGTCCAAACCGCGCACCGCTGTGCCTGACACATTGGACGCCGAAATCATCCGTGATGGGGCGCGCTTCTTTGAAGACGGCGAAAAGATGCAGCTGTCTTATGCGGTGCGCAACACCCACCGCACCATCGGCACCCGCGCGTCGTCGCATATCGTGCGCAAGTTCGGCATGCGCAATACGCTTCAGCCTGATCACCTCACCGTCAAACTGTCGGGGTCTTGTGGTCAGTCGTTGGGTGCCTTTGCGGTGCGGGGGATCAAGCTAGAGGTGATGGGCGACGCCAATGACTATGTCGGCAAGGGGCTGTCGGGGGGCACGATCGTTGTGCGCCCGCCGATGTCTTCACCGCTTAAGGCAGAGGAGAATACCATCATCGGCAACACCGTGCTTTACGGGGCGACTGATGGATATTTGTTTGCATCGGGCCGCGCGGGCGAACGTTTTGCCGTGCGCAACTCTGGTGCGTCAGTGGTGGTTGAAGGGTGCGGTTCCAACGGTTGTGAATACATGACTGGCGGTGTTGCCGTGGTCTTGGGTCGGATCGGGGCCAACTTTGGCGCCGGGATGACCGGGGGCATGGCCTATGTTTATGATCCTGCGGGCGTTGCCGAAGATTTCATAAACCTTGAAACCCTTGTCACCTGTGCGGTCAGCCATCCCCATTGGGAGACACAATTGCGCACCCTGATCGAACGCCACGCCGAGGAAACCAACAGCCTGCACGCACGGGCGATTTTGGCGGACTGGCAGGCAGAGCTGCCCAACTTCTTGCAAATCTGCCCCAAAGAGATGCTGATCCATCTTGCGTATCCTTTGTCCAATGAGCTGCAAAAGGTTCCGGCAGAATAAACGACCGCCAAAGGAAAAGGCCCCCGAAGGGGGGCCTTTTTGCTGTGTGCACTTTGCCTAGGACCGAAGACGCGTGCCTAGCGGGTCAAAGAATGCCGTGCGGGTGATGCGGGCCGCGACCTGAACCCCGCTAATGTCGACGCTTACCTCTGCGCCTTCGACGGCAGTTTCGCGCGCGATATGTGCTGTGGCCAAAACCGACCCTACCGAATAGCCGTGATCACTATAGGTGACATGGCCGATCTTGCGACCTGCTTGATACACCCCTGCATTATCTGGGGCGGGCTGATCGCCCGCCAGCCACAGCCCGACCCAAGTCGTGGCCACCCCGGTATCGCGCAGTCGCGACAGGGCCTCACGCCCGATGAAATCGCCCTTATCCCAGCGGATGAAGGCGTCTGTCCCGACATGAAAGGGGGTAACCCCCTCGTCCATGTCGATCCCGTGCGCTGGATACAGCTTTTCCAGCCCCAAAGTGAACATTGCGCGCACGCCGTAGGGGCGCAAACCAAACACAGTGCCTGCTGCCATCAACGCGTTCCAAACGCCCGCGCTTTCATCCGCAGGCACGAAAAGCTCAAACCCCAACTCTCCGGTCACGCCAGTGCGCGCCACCATCACGCGGGTTTGGCCAAACATCGCCCAAGTAAAGTGCCACCGCTTTAGGGCGCCCAAGTCAATCTCGGTCAGACAGGCCGACAACAAGTCGCGCGCGCGCGGGCCTTGCACAGTTGGAAAGGCTATGGCCGCTGTCAGATCGGTCACATAAGCCCGCCGCCCCGCAGCATGATGCATCGCCCAGTCGCGAATTTTGCTGCGGTTGCGCGACCCAGAGACGATCATGAAATGCGCGTCAGCCAGTCGAAACACCGTCAAGTCGTCCATGATCCCGCCATCTGCCGCGCAGACGCTGGCATAGCGCGCCTGACCCGGAGCCATGGCGGCCGCATGGTTCACGATCAAATGATCCACCAACAGGGCCGCGTCGGGCCCCTTGATATCAATCTTGCCCATGGTCGACAGGTCTTGCACGCCGACTTGCGCGCGGGTGTTCATATGTTCGCCCGCCACATCGCCGTAACTTTGAGCCGACAAAAACCCACCCCCCACTGGGCCCATATGTGCGCCCATGGCCGAGGCGAGGGCGTAAAACGGCGTGCGGCGTAGGGTCATAGTGATCTCCGGGAAAATCCAAGTCTGCAACGGTGCGGTTAACCCCAACTCTATGGTTCCGATCCCGGCCTGCTGCCCCCGGCGCGACATTCCTTGTCGCGAATACGTGACCGCAAGCGCCCTGCGTAAACACAGGCTGTCTTGCCCGCACAAACCCGCGCGCCGCGACTCCGCTGCTTGACCAAGGCTTGGATTGGGGCCTAAACAACCCCTATGGTCGCGACCCCGAAACCCAGATCCCGCAAGAGCGCAACGCCAGCTGCCGAGCCATTGGCCCGTCAGCCGCTGTGGCGGCGCGTGCGTTATTGGATCGGGCGGGCTTTGCTTGGGTTGGCCGCGTTTTACGGTGCCTTGATCATCTTGTTCGCCTTTGTGCCCCCGCCGATCAATCTTTACCAAATCGGCGAAAGCTGGCGCTTGGGTGGAATCACCAAGGATTGGGTCGCGTTTGAAGACATCTCTCCGGTGATGGCACGATCCGTGGTGGCGGCTGAAGACGCAAACTTCTGCCTACATTGGGGGTTTGACGTGGCCGCGATCCGTGAGGCGTTGGCCGAAGGATCGGCCCGTGGAGCCTCTACCTTGACGCAACAAGTCGCCAAAAATACCTTTCTGTGGCATGGGAGCGGCAGGCCATGGATCCGCAAAGCGCTTGAGGCCCCGCTGACGCAAGCTGTCGAAATCGTTTGGACCAAGCGCCGCATCCTTGAGGTTTATCTGAACGTCGCCGAGTTTGACGAAGGCGTGTTTGGCGTACAAGCAGCGGCGCAGCATTACTTTGACGTTGATGCGTCTGACCTAAGCGATGTTCAGGCCGCGCGCCTCGCGGCTGTTTTGCCCGATCCCAAAGGGCGATCTGCCTCTGCTCCGTCTGATTATGTACGCAAGCGGACGCGTGCGATCATCGCAGGCGCCGAGACGATTGATGTCGACGGGCGGGCCAGCTGCTTTCAACCTGCCAAGTAAGTGAAGCAGGTTGAACTTGGTGCGATTGCAGGGCATTGAAGCACATCGAACGCAATGAGTTGATAAAGATGATCCGCCTGTACCATTTCCCCCTGTCCCCCTTTTGCCGCAAGGTCCGCCTGACTTTGGCGGAGAAAAAGCTTGAGGTGGAGCTGGTGGAAGAACGGTACTGGACCCCAAGCCCGGATTTTCTGCGCCGCAATCCGGCGGGCAAAATCCCGATCCTGAAAATCGACAACCGCGTGATGTCGGAAAGTCAGGCGATCTGCGAATATCTTGAGGAATCGGTGCCCACACCCGCCTTGATGCCGCGCGATCTGGACGCCCGCTATGAGGTGCGCCGCCTGTGTGCTTGGTTTGATGACAAGTTCCACACCGAGGTCACGTCAAAGCTGCTGTATGAACGGGTGAACAAAAAGGTCATGGGGCACGGATACCCGGACTCAAAGAACGTCAAAGCGGGGGCCGGTCAGATCAAGTTCCACCTTGATTATCTGGGCTGGCTGTTGGATCAACGCCGCTGGCTTGCAGGCAACGAAATGACGCTGGCAGACCTGACTGCTGCTGCGCATTTGTCATGCCTCGATTACATCTCGGATGTTGATTGGAACCGCAATGCAACGGTCAAGGATTGGTATGCCAAGATCAAATCCCGTCCGTCGTTCCGCACGCTTTTGGCCGATCAGATTTCTGGTTTTCCGCCGCCCGCACATTATGCCGATCTGGATTTCTGATCGCCGGGTCTGCTGTGGCAGCCCCCGATGACGGATGCGCTAAAGCAACTTTTGACTGCACGCGCGCTACAAGAGGGCTTTTCAAAGCTGGGTATTTGCGCGCCTGATGCGACGCCCCAAACCGCAGCGCGTCTGGCGCAGTTTTTGGATCAAGGCCACCACGGGCAAATGGCTTGGATGGCCGATCGCACAGAATGGCGCGGGTCGGCAGCGGCGCTTTGGCCGCAGGCGCGGTCCGTCATCATGCTGGCCGAAACTTATGCCCCCTCTACCGATCCACTGGACGTGTTGGCGCTCACCGACCGAGCGGCGATTTCGGTCTATGCTCAGGGCAAAGACTATCACGATCTGGTCAAACGGCGGCTAAAACGCCTTGGCCGCTGGTTGATTGACACAGCTGCCAAGCAAGGTACGCCTTGCGAGATCAAGGTGTTCGTGGACACCGCCCCGGTGATGGAAAAACCCCTGGCCCAAGCGGCGGGGCTGGGCTGGCAAGGCAAACACACCAATCTGCTCGCGCGCGATTTGGGCAACTGGTTCTTTTTGGGCGCGATTTTTACGACGCTTGATTTGCCCAAGGATGCCCCTGAGATCAGCCATTGCGGATCGTGTACCGCCTGTCTGGATATTTGCCCGACCAAAGCCTTTCCCGCGCCTTATCAGTTGGATGCGCGCCGTTGCATTTCATACCTTACGATAGAGCATAAAGGCCCGGTCGACGTCGCGCTGCGCCCCCTGATGGGCAACCGCATCTACGGCTGTGACGATTGTCTGGCCGTCTGCCCATGGAATAAATTCGCCCAGGCGGCCAAGGATCTGGGATATCAACCCACCGTAGGTGCGCCAGAACTGGCCGCGCTGGCGACGCTTGACGATGCGGGCTTTCGGGCGCGCTTTGCAGGCAGCCCGATCAAACGCATCGGGCGCGACCGCTTTGTGCGCAACGTGCTTTATGCAATCGGAAACTCTGGCCTTCCTCATCTGCGCCCGGTGGCAGAGGCATTGCTGTCGGACGCCGATAGTACGGTCGCAGACGCCGCAAGCTGGGCCGTCTCTGAGCTACACTAATGGTTTCAATCCACTAGGTCATGGTTATGCTCGGCAGCGACCACCTTTTGTGCACAGTTGCTACGCACGGATTCGCATTGCAAGACAGAGCAGCTGGCGGCACTAATTACGGGCAGGGGCCAAAATCAAATAAGGGGGCTAAGCCTATGGGCAGACTTGAGGGCAAAGTGGCGATTGTGTCCGGCGGGGCCGGAGGGTGCGGCGCAGCGGCTGTCAGGCTTTTTGCGGCAGAGGGTGCGGCTGTGGGGATCATCGACCGCGATCAAGCGTTGGGGACTGCCCTGGCCGCGGAACTGTCAGCAGGGGGCGCAAGGGTGGTTTTCGCCGCCGCCAATGTCGCGGTCAAAGCCGAGGTAGAGGCTGCCGTTGCTGCCATTTCTGGTGCGCTTGGGCCAGTCACTGTGTTGTTCAATCACGCGGGCACCATCGTAATCAAACCGTTTCTTGAGACAGAGGAAGCCGATTGGGATTTCCTGTTCGATGTGAACGTCAAATCGATGTACCTGATGACCCGCGCGGTTTTGCCGCAAATGATTGCCGCGGGTGGCGGCAGCATAGTGTGCACCTCGTCCATCTCGGCCGTCTACGCCACGCCAATGGAGGTGCTTTATGATGCCACCAAAGCGGCTTGCCACATGTTTTCACGTGCGATCGCGGTCGAATTCCGTGACCGTGGTATCCGTTGCAATGCGATCTGTCCCGGTTTCATCGAAACCCCGCACGGGGTGCGTGAGGTCAAAGAACTGACAGCGCTGGGCGTCGATGTGTCCGAAGCTGCGATAAAGGCCGCGCAAGGTCGCCTTGGCCGCCCTGAGGATATTGCCCGCGCCGCAATTTATCTGGCGTCTGCAGATTCTGACTTCGTCACGGGCACCCATCTTTTTGTCGATGGAGGTTTTTCGGCGGTTTGATCGCAAGGGCGGAAATCAATCCTTGCCCGAGGCTTGAATGGACGTCTGTGCGCGGCCAAGCCTAGCGAAAGACCGTCATCACCTGATCACGAGTCTTTTTGCGCTTGGCAACAGCGGGCACGGTCGCATGTGCCGCAGGATAGCCGACGGGCAGGATCATCACGGCCTTTTCCGACGCTGGCCTGCCGCACATTTCGGGCAAGAATTTCATCGGGTTGGGGGTGTGTTCAAGGCAAACAAGGCCCGCGTGATGGATGGCGGTGATCAGCATTCCCGTGGCAATGCCAACGCTTTCGGGCACGTAATAATTCTTATAGCGGTTGCCATCGTCTGTCAGGCCATAGCGCTGGGCAAACACCACGATCAGCCACGGCGCGT
>JAAFIJ010000065.1 GCA_013298675.1 Rhodobacterales bacterium
TTGCGAAAAGTCAGCGCGTCCACAACCGGGGCGCCCGCCTGATCCACCACGGTGAACCCATGCTCGGCCGGTCTGGGAATAATCAAGGCCCGTGTTACCGATGTAATCGGCTCTCCTGTGGTCAAACGATAGGCATTTATGTTGTCGAGTGCCATGGTCAGCTTTCCTGCTTCTTAGGATATGCCCCAGTTTTTCATGGCAGATTGTGTCAAAATTTGGGAAAATTACCCTGACCGGTCGAGATTGTTTTCAATTTGTACACAATTGTTTCCGATGATTGTTGGCTTTTGTACCATCTCCTTAACGAATGGCGCCGGCCTTGATGGTTTTCTGGCCGATTTTGACCAACATTCTATGGGCCTTTGACGTGCGGTGGCGCAGGTGCATCGCGGCATATATCGGTTGATGGATCACCTCTACATCGTCGACATAGTTGAAACCTCCGCTGGCCACCATGCGCGAGGCTTGGGCGGCCATCACAAATCCGGTGCCGCCAAGGCTTTGCAACAAGGTTGAGATGGTCGAACTTTGCCCCACTGAAAGTGGCACGCCCACCAATTCTGGCAACACTCGTCGGTGCGTCTGCTCAAAGGCCGGTGAGAAATGGCCCATGATATAGGTCGCAAGATTGATCTGCTGGCGCGTTTTTGCGTCAGTGCTGATCAGCCGATAGGGAATATCACCAACGGATGCGAAATAGAGGTCAGGGTGTTGTTTCGGGCTGAACATAAGGGCGAAGTCTTGGGCCCCTGACGACAAATCCGCACACATTTGCGCAGAGTAATCCGGTTCGATGTAAAAGGCGGTTTGTGGGAACTCTTGACGCAAATCCGCAACTAAGGCACCCACAAAAGCGGCGGCAATGTCTTGTTGTATCCCCAAACGAAGGGTCAAAGCGGCCTCACCCGAAGAGGCAACGGCGCGGCGTGCCTCATTCCATTCTTGACGCATCAGGCGTGCATGGGTCTCAAAGCGCAATCCTTCGGTGGTCAGCGCGGTGCCAGCGCGTGACCTGCTGAACAACCTTGCGCCCAAGGCCGCTTCCAAAGCCTGCACGCGCGCTGATACGGTCGATTGGGTAAGCCCAAGCTGTTCGGCGGTGCGATGAAAGCTGCGGCTTTCTACAAGGTCAAGAAATGTGTCCAGCAACTCTATTTGCATAACAAGCCCTCTGATCGGATTTTCCAATCAATAGACGTGCGATTTGCGAATTGAAAGGGGGCGCGGCCCGGTGGATACTGAGGCAAGTTTATGGAGGCGCGAATGTCTGATTTTCCAAGCACTGCCAAAGTTGTGATCATCGGCGGAGGCGCTGTAGGGGCATCGTGTCTTTACCATCTGTGTAAAGCAGGCTGGACCGACTGTGTCTTGTTGGAAAAAAACGAGCTGACGGCCGGATCGACATGGCATGCGGCCGGCAACGTTCCGACCTTTTCGTCCAGTTGGTCGATCATGAACATGCAGCGCTATTCGGCCGAACTGTACCGAGGTCTGGGCGAGGCCGTTGATTACCCGATGAACTATCACGTGACAGGGTCGATCCGGTTGGCCCATACACAAGAACGCCTGCAAGAGTTTCAACGCGTGGTGGGCATGGGGCGGACCCAAGGGATGGATTTGAAAATCCTGACTCCGGATGAAATTCAAACCTACTATCCGTTTTTGGAAACCCATGACCTGGTGGGCGCACTATATGATCCCTATGACGGGGATATTGACCCTGCGCAATTGACCCAAGCGTTGGCCAAAGGGGCGCGGCAAATGGGCGCGCGGATTGAACGGTTTTGCCCCGCAACTGGCGCGCGCCGTGACGGGGACGATTGGGTGATCTCTACTGCAAAGGGGGATATCCGCTGCCAATACGTGATCAACGCGGCCGGATATTACGCCCGTGAGGTCGGCAAATGGTTTGGTCGTGATGTGCCGATGATGGTGATGAGCCACCAATACATGCTGTTTGACACCGTGCCAGAGGTCGAGGCGCACAGCAAAACCACTGGCAAAAAGCTGCCATTGTTACGCGATGTGGACAGCAGTTATTACCTGCGCCAAGAAAAGAGCGGCTTTAACCTTGGCCCGTATGAGCGCAACTGCAAAGCCCATTGGATTTCAAAAGATGATCCATTTCCGGAAGACTTCAGCTTTCAGCTGTTTCCCGACGATTTAGAGCGGCTTGAATGGTACATCAATGACGCAATGGCCCGCGTGCCCTTGCTGGAAAAAGCACCATTGACCAAAGTCATCAACGGCCCCATTCCCTATACGCCCGATGGCAACCCGTTAATTGGCCCGATGCCCGGCGTGCCAAATGCGTTTGAGGCGTGTGTGTTCACCTTTGGCATCTGTCAGGCTGGCGGGGCCGGCAAAGTGCTTGCAGAATGGATCACCGAAGGGGCGACGGAATGGGATATGTGGTCGTGCGATCCGCGTCGCTTTACGGGCTTTGAAGATCAGGATTATTGCATCAAAAAAGGCATGGAAGTGTACGGGCATGAATATGCCATTCACTTTCCGCATCACGCTTGGCCCGAGGGGCGCGACAAGAAATTGTCCGCCGTACATGCCAAGACCAAAGCGCTCGGTGCGGTCTATGCGCCCTATAACGGGTGGGAACGCGCTGCATGGTATGCGCGTCCCGGTGATGATGTATCCGAGACGGGCACCCAAACTTGGGCACGCCGTGGCCCGTGGTTTGATGCGGTGCGCGAAGAATGTGAGGCCGTGCGCGACGCGGCCGGTATTCTCGACCTGCCGGGCTTCAGCCGTTACCGCGTGACGGGCACCGGGGCTGCGGCGTGGCTTTCGCGCCAGATTACTGGGAAATTGCCCAGTGTTGGCCGGTTGGGTCTGGCCTATTTCGCTGATGACAAGGGCCGCATCGTGACCGAGATGTCAGTGGCGCGGTTGGGTGAGGATGATCTGCTGCTGATTACCGCAGCAACGGCCCAAGCGCATGACCGCGAGTGGTTGGTGCGCCACCTTGACGCGGGATTGACCCTGACCGAGCATACACATGAATGGTCAACACAAATTCTGACCGGTCCCAAATCGCGTGCGATTTTGGCGGATGTGGCCGAGGCGGATCTGACCAAAGGCTGGCTGACCCATCAAACCGCGCGTATTGCTGGGCACGAAGTCATGCTGATGCGGGTTTCTTTTGCGGGCGAGCTGGGCTGGGAAATCCATTCCAAAGTGGCCGACACCGAGGCGGTTTGGAACGCTGTCATGCAGGCAGGCAAGGGCCATGGCTTGCGCCCCTTTGGTATGTTCGCACTGAATTCGCTACGCGTCGAAAAGGGTTATCGCGCCTGGAAAGGCGATTTGTCGACCGACTATACCGTTTTGCAAGGCGGGCTAGAGCGGTTTGTCGATTGGGCAAAACCGGGTTTCCGCGGGAAAGCTGCGCTTGAGGCGGAAAAGCAGCGCGGCGTGACCAAGCGGTTCTGCACTCTGGTCATCGATGCCGGTGATCAGGATCCGCCATACATGTCAACCATCTGGCAGGGGGATAAAATTGTGGGCGAGTTGACCAGTGGATATTTTGGCCATCGCATCAACGCCGTGGTGGGGTTGGGGATGCTGAAAGCAGAGGTTAATGTGCCCGGTACGTTGGTAGAAGTTGAAATTTTCGGCGCACGGTATCCAGCTGTGGTGCAAGAAGACGCGCCGCTTTGGGATCCTACCAACAGCCGTATTCGTGCCTGATCCACGCCGGGGGTTTTCCACCCCCGGACCCCCGAGGATATTTTTGAACAGATGAAAGATGTGTAGATGGCGGATGTTCCAAAGCAAGCGCGGGCTGTCGTAATTGGCGGCGGGGTGTCCGGGTGTTCGGTTGCCTATCATTTGGCCAAGATGGGGTGGACTGACGTTGTGCTTTTGGAGAGAAAGCAGTTGACGTCGGGAACGACATGGCATGCGGCGGGGTTGATCGGGCAGTTGCGTGGATCAGCCAATATGACGCGATTGGCCAAGTATTCGGCAGATCTTTACGTAAAACTGGCCGCCGAAACCGGGGTTGAAACTGGGATGCGGCAGGTGGGGTCCATCTCTGTTGCATTGACAGCGCATCGCCACGAAGAACTGTTGCGTCAAGCCACCGTGGCGCGGATTTTCGATGTGGATGTTCAAGAAATCTCGCCGTCAGAGGCGAAGGCCATGTACCCACATCTGGAGATTGGCGATGTGGTGGGGGCTGTGCACTTGCCGCTGGACGGTCAATGTGATCCGGCCAACATTGCGATGGCGCTTGCCAAAGGCGCGCGCATGCAAGGTGCGAAGATTTTTGAGCACACTAAGGTTGTGGCGGTCACCAAGGCCAATGGTCGGGTGACAGGTGTGGATTATGTTGGGTCAGACGGGGAGCCCGGGCATATTGCAACGGATGTTGTGGTCAATTGCGGGGGCATGTGGGGCCGTGAGTTGGCCCAAGCCTCGGGGGTGACGTTGCCGCTTCATGCTTGCGAGCATTTCTATTTGATCACCGAACCCATCGCAGGCTTGGGGCATTTGCCGGTTTTGCGCGTGCCAGATGAGTGTGCCTATTACAAATCTGACGCCGGCAAGATGATGGTTGGCGCGTTTGAACCCAAAGCCAAACCTTGGGGGATGGACGGGATCCGCGACGATTTCATGTTCGATACGTTGCCCGAAGATTGGGACCATTTCCAGCCGATCCTTGAGCATGCGATGAACCGCCTGCCACTGTTTCAAACGGCGGGGATACACACATTTTTTAACGGGCCAGAGTCTTTCACCCCCGATGACCGCTATTATCTAGGCGAAGCGCCAGAGTTGGGCGGCTATTGGGTGGCGGCAGGATATAATTCGGTCGGTATTGCCGGATCGGGTGGCGCGGGCATGGCGCTTGCGCATTGGATCACCGAGGGCGAGGCGCCGTTTGATTTGTGGGAGGTGGATATCCGCCGCGCCCAGCCGTTCCAGAAGAACCGCAAGTATCTGAAAGAGCGCGTGACCGAGACGCTTGGCCTGCTTTATGCCGATCATTTCCCCTACCGCCAGGTTGAAACTTCTCGTGGCGTGCGACGCACACCGCTGCACGAGCATCTTAAGGCGCGCGGTGCGGTCTTTGGCGAAGTGGCGGGCTGGGAGCGGGCCAATTGGTTCGCGAACGAGGGCCAAGAGCGGGAGTACAAATACAGTTGGAAGCGGCAGAATTGGTTTGAAAACCAAAAGGCAGAGCATATGGCTGTGCGCACCGGGGTTGGCTTTTTCGACATGACGTCGTTTGGGAAAATCCGGATTGAAGGGCGTGATGCTTGTGCGTTTTTGAACCGGTTGTGCGGCAATGAAATGGACGTGCCGGTCGGGCGGATCGTTTATACCCAAATGTTGAATGAAAAGGGTTGTATCGAGTCTGATCTGACTGTCACCCGTTTGTCGGAAACCGCTTTTATTGCGGTGGTTCCGGGGGCGACACTGCAACGCGATCTTGCGTGGTTGCGCAGGCATCTCGGCGACGCCTTTGCTGTGATCACTGATGTGACGGCGGCGGAGTCTGTGTTGTGCATCATGGGGCCAAAATCGCGGGAGTTGATGGAGCGGGTTAGCCCGAACGACTTTAGCAATGCCAGCCATCCCTTTGGAACCATGCGTGAAATCGAAATTGGTATGGGGATCGCACGGGCGCACCGGGTCACCTATGTGGGTGAGTTGGGTTGGGAGATTTACCCTTCCAGTGATCAGACTGCGCATATTTTTGAGGCTTTGGAAGAGGCTGGCCGCGATCTGGGGCTAAAGCTGTGCGGTCTGCATACGCTGGATTCGTGCCGGATCGAAAAGGCTTACCGCCACTTTGGCCATGACATCACCGACGAGGACCATGTGCTTGAGGCGGGGTTGGGGTTTGCTGTGCGCACGCAAAAGCCCGCGTTTATCGGGCGCGACGCAGTGTTGCGCGCAAAAGACAACGGGCTTTCGCGCAAAATGGTGCAGTTTCGCCTGACCGATCCAGAACCGTTGCTGTTTCACAACGAGGCCTTGGTGCGGGACGGCAAAATCATCGGCCCGGTGACCTCGGGCAATTATGGCCACTTTTTGGGCGGTGCGATCGGGATGGGCTATGTTCCGTGCAAGGGCCAAAGTGACGCCGAAATTCTTGGGTCAACGTATCAAATTGAGGTCGCGGGCAAGCGCTTTGATGCCATTGCCTCACTTTCGCCGATGTATGACCCAAAATCGGAGCGGGTTCGTGCTTAATCTAAGGCAAAACAGGGCGGTCAAATTGGCTGCCCATTTGCCTTGGGCGGGAGCCGCGATGATGTTTGATAAAGAGTATGTAGCCGCAGATGAAGGCCTGAGCGCGCGGGTGCGCGATTTGATCGACTGTTATCAGACCGGAAAGGGTTTAAGCGGCGATTTTTACCGCAACCCAGAAATCTATCAGCTGGAACTGGACCGTTTGTTCCGCCGCCATTGGCACTGTGTGGCACATGAAAGTCTTTTGCCCAACGCCAATGATTTTGAACTGTTCAAAATGGCGGGCGAGACAGTGATCATCAGCCGCGATGAGACGGGGCAAATTCATGCCATGCTAAACTTGTGCCGGCACAAGGGCGCCGAAGTTTGCACCGAATTGCGCGGCAATGCGCGATCATTCACTTGCCCCTATCATGCATGGAGTTACGGCAGCGATGGGGCGCTGAAAACCGCGCGGTTGATGCCTGCGGGGTTTGACCGGGCCGGGCACGGGTTGCACAAATTGGCGGTCAGGGTGGTTGAGGGATTGATCTTTATCTCTTTTGCCA
This sequence comes from Rhodobacterales bacterium, assembly GCA_013298675.1. Taxonomy (GTDB): domain Bacteria; phylum Pseudomonadota; class Alphaproteobacteria; order Rhodobacterales; family Rhodobacteraceae; genus JAAFU01. Next base: position 6,768 of record JAAFIJ010000065.1, read on the forward strand.
AGAAGCCACTAAATTTCAATGAGGCCGAGGCATTGGTGCGTGGCACCTGTGGGCAGTATGGTTGGACCGACGCAAAGGTGGCGCACCGTGAAACCTATGCGATTGATGCCAACTGGAAGCTTGCAATCGAAAATTACGTTGAGTGCTACCATTGTGGACCGGCGCATCCAGAATATTCCGAACTGCATGTGTTGGAACAACCGCTTGAAGAGATCGACGCGCTGAATGATGCGATGAAACTGCGCACCCTTGCCTTGGGTGTGGATGTCACCGAATGTTCACCTTGGGAGACCTCGGCCCAAGGGCGTGAGGCGATCCGTTCTTATCGGTATGCGCTGTACGACGGCATCAAGACTGGAAGCAAGGATGGCATGCCGGTGGCCCCCCTGATGGGCAAGTTTGCGGGCTATGACGGCGGCGTCACGTCGCTGCATTTTGGTGGAATGACCTATATGGCGGTCTATCCCGATCACGGAGTCATCTACCGCTTTGTGCCGACAGGGGTAAACGCTTGCGAAATGGAGTTGATCTGGTTGGTCAACAAGACCGCCGTTGAAGGGGTTGACTACGAGCTCGACCGCTTGACTTGGCTGTGGCGACTGACCTCAGAGCAAGACAAAAAGATCATTGAACACACAGCACGGGGTGTCGCATCACACTACTACACCCCCGGACCCATCGCCCCGATGGAAGCACAGACACAACGCTATATCTCTTGGTATCTCGCAGAGCTTGCGCATCCATGCCCGTGAACAAACTTCCTGTCGCCGCATTGCGGAGTTTGAGGTTTGTTTGCCGGGCATCTGTGCGGGCAACAACAAAACGTCAAACGACAGGGAAATTTGAACATGGACGAGACAGCTGAAGTTTGCGAGCCATCGCGCGCGCGTAGAAGTGGCGGAAGAACAGCGCGGGTTGCGATGCGGGCTGCGCCCTTGGCCGATGATGTGCGCCCGGTACGTCCCGGCATGCCGGGTGGGAAATTCAAACCCCTGACCGAAGAGGCGGTCCAGCAGATTCACCAGTCCGCCCTTGAGGCGCTAGAGGTGATCGGCCTAAGCCAAGCACCACCATCCGGTGTTGCAGTCATGACAGCTGCAGGGGCCATTCAGGGCGACGACGGCCGCTTGCGGTTCCCGCGCGCGCTGGTTGAAGATATGCTGGCTGTCGCGGCTCGCAACATCACCTTGCATGCTCGCGATCCCAAACAAGACCTGCATTTGTCGGGCAGCAATGTGCATTACGGCACCGCTGGTGCTGCCGTGCACATCGTGGACCCGATCACGTTGGACTACCGTGAATCGACCGCGCAAGATCTGTATGACGCGGCGCGTTTGGTTAACAACCTTGATAACATTCACTTTTATCAACGCACCATGGTATGCCGCGATGTCAAAGACAACCGCGAGATGGATCTGAACACGCTGTATGGCTGTCTTTCGGGCACAACCAAACATGTGGGAACGTCGTTTTCCGACCCGTCCCACGTCGCCGATTGTTTTGACATGCTTTACACCGTGGCAGGGGGCGAGGAGAAATGGCTGGAGCGGCCATTCGTGTCAAACTCCAACTGTTTTGTCGTCCCTCCGATGAAATTCGCCGAAGAATCCTGCATCGTGATGGAGGATTGTATCCGCCGTGGCATGCCGATGCTGTTGCTGTCCGCAGGCCAGGCGGGGGCGACGGCTCCGGCTCCGATTGCGCTGACGATCGTTCAGGCGGTGGCCGAATGTCTGGCCGGGGTGGTTTACGCCAATGCCGTAAAACCCGGAGCGCCATGTATCTTTGGCACGTGGCCTTTCGTGTCCGATTTGCGCACGGGCGCGATGTCGGGTGGTTCGGCAGAACAGGCGTTGCTGACGGCAGGCTGTGCGCAGATGCACCGGTTCTATGATCTTCCGGGCGGGGCTGCGTCGGGCATTTCCGACAGCAAACTGCCCGACATGCAAGCCGGATGGGAGCAGGGGATCACCAACTCCTTGGCCGGCCTCGCCGGATTGAACATGTGTTATGAAGCGGTAGGAATGCATGCGTCTTTGCTGGGCTTTTGCTTGGAAAGTCTTGTTTTGGGCGATGATTTGTTGGGTCAGGCGATGCGTTTGGTTCGCGGCATTGACGTGACGCCGGACAGCACCTCGATTGACGCGATGAAAGAGGTTTGTCTGGGCGGTCCGGGCCATTACCTTGGCTCTGATCAAACCCTAAAACTGATGCAAACCGAGTATATCTATCCAAATGTCGGCAACCGAATGAGCCCGAAAGAATGGAATGAGGCTGGAAAGCCTCTGTTGCTAGACACCGCAATTGCGCGCAAGAATGCCATTCTGGCCAAGGCTGGTTCAGTGATTGATCCCGAGATCGATCAGGCAATCCGCAAGGCTTATAACATTTACTTTAAGTGAGGCTGCAATGATTTCGACGAATATGGAAAAGTTCTATATCAATGGCGCATGGGTAGAGCCCCTATCAAAGACTCGCATCGGCGTTGAAAACCCAGCGACCGAAGAGATCGTTTGTCAGGTTGCGTTGGGCAATGACGATGACGCGGATCGCGCCATCATGGCTGCCCGTGCCGCGTTTGACAGCTATACCGTCTGGCCCGTTGCCAAGCGCATCGCTTTGGTCAAGCGCATTCTGGAGGTTTACAATTCACGCTACGAAGAGTTTGCCCAAGCGATGACGACGGAAATGGGTGCCCCCACCGAATGGGCACGCGGGGCGCAAGCCTGGGCTGGCCAAGTGCATATCGAGGCGACGATTGCCGCTGCGGAAAAAATGCAGTGGGAATACATGCGCGGAACCACCAAGATCGTCTACGAAGGCATCGGAGTTTGCGCCCTGATCACGCCGTGGAACTGGCCGATGAACCAGATCGCGTGCAAAGTGGCACCTGCCTTGATTGCTGGCTGCACGATGGTTTTGAAACCCTCTGAAATAGCCCCGCTATCGGGCGTGTTGTTTGCGGAAGTGTGCCACGAGGCAGGCGTCCCCCCGGGCGTGTTCAACCTTGTAAATGGCGACGGTCCGGGCGTTGGCAGCCGCATCACCTCGCACCCCGAGGTGGACATGGTGTCGTTTACTGGCTCTACGCGCGCGGGCACCTTGATTGCTGCCGCTGCCGCACCAACCGTCAAGCGTGTCGCGCAGGAAATGGGTGGCAAATCGGCCAATATCATCTTGCCAAATGCTGATCTTGAAGCGGCTGTTTCTGCCGGCGTCAATGCCATCATGTCCAACACCGGCCAGTCCTGTGACGCGCCAACGCGGATGTTCGTGCACCGCAGCCAACAGGCCGCAGCCCTTGCGATCGCCAAAACCACAGCAGAGGCGATCGTCCCCGGTGATCCGTTGGCGGAAGGCACTGGCATGGGTCCGTTGATTTCCAAGACGCAGTTCGACAAAGTGCAACGCCTTATTCAAGTCGGCATTGATGAAGGGGCCACATTGGTCACCGGCGGCTTGGGCCGTCCTGCGGGATTGAACCGCGGTTGGTTCTGCAAACCTACGATCTTTGGCGACGTTGAAAACGAAATGACCATCTCTAAGGAAGAGATTTTCGGCCCTGTTTTGGCTGTGTTGCCCTATGACACGATCGACGACGCGGTGCGGATGGCCAATGATTCCGTCTATGGTTTGGCCGCCTATATCGCGGGCCCGGTTGAGGATGCAAAGCCAATCGCGCTGCGGTTGCGGGCGGGGACGATCAACCTGAACTACCCCGATTGGGACACCTCTGCACCGTTTGGCGGCTATAAGCAGTCGGGCAACGGTCGTGAATACGCCGATTGGGGCATCCATGATTTCTGCGAGGTCAAAGGCATCGTCGGTTTCGGCGCCTGATCGTTAACGTCAAAAAAGAAAGCGTAAGATGCATTACGGATATATCGGACTGGGCAATTTGGGTGCAGCTTGCGCAGGATGTTTGCTAGACGCAGGGTTTG
>JAAFIJ010000066.1 GCA_013298675.1 Rhodobacterales bacterium
CCAATCAACGCGACAGTTTGGGTCATGGTGCGTCGCCTTTCAGATGGATTTCAATGGCCCTGACAATTGCTTCAAGGGGTTGATCGATATCAACGCTGAAAGCGCCCTCGTCGGGGCTGGGAACTTCAAGTGCCGCAAACTGGCTGTCGAGCAGACTGACCGGCATGAAATGCCCCTGACGCGCCGCCATGCGGGTCTCTATCACCGCGCGGCTGCCCGACAGGTGGATAAAGCTGACTGTTCCGCCCGCCGTTTCACGGATTTTGTCGCGGTAACGACGGCGCAGCGCTGAACAGCCAATGATCACAGGCGCATCACGCAGCAGCGTCTCGCCCACCTGCTGCAACCACGGCCCGCGATCCTCGTCAGTCAAGGGAATGCCCTTGCGCATCTTTTCGACGTTCGCCGCCGGATGTAGATCATCGCCGTCGCGGTAGGGCAGGTTAAGGCGTTTGCCCAATGCCTCTCCCACAGATGTTTTGCCACAACCCGCGACGCCCATGATGATCACACGCATGATCATAGCGACGCGGTTATGCCGCCATCGACATAAAGGATATGCCCGTTGACGAAGCTTGCGGCATCGGAGGCAAGGAAAATACACGCGCCGACCAGCTCTTCAACGCGCCCCCACCGCCCGGCTGGGGTTCGCTTTTCCAGCCATGTGGAAAAGGCAGGGTCGTCTACCAGCGCTTGGTTCAGGGGGGTGACAAAATACCCCGGTGCGATCGCGTTACAGTTCAGCCCGTATTTGGCCCAATCGGTGGCCATGCCCTTGGTCAGGTTGCCAACCGCCCCTTTGGTGGCCGTATAGGGCGCGATGCCGGGGCGGGCGAGGGCGGTTTGCACCGAGGCGATGTTGATGATGCGGCCGGCCTTGCGCGCAATCATATGGCGCGCACAGGCTTGGCCCACGTTAAAGACCGAGGTGATGTTGGTTTGCAACAGGCGTTCAAATGCCTCTGGCGGGAAATCCTCTAGCGGGCCGCGATGCTGCATGCCGGCGTTGTTGACGCAAATGTCGATCGCGCCCTGTGTCGCCTCGAACTCATCAACTGCGCTGCGCACTGCTGCGTGATCCGTGGCGTCAAAGGCCAAGACCTGCGCGCCGGGAATGCTTGCCGCCGCTGCGGCAAGTTTCACCGTGTCGCGGCCGTTCAGCACAACCTGCGCCCCTGCCGCCGCCATTCCATGTGCCAAAGCAAGGCCAATGCCCTGTGACGACCCCGTGATCAGCGCGCGCCGCCCGGTCAGATTGAAAAGCTGCAGCGACATGGTTCTCTCCGTGATTTTTCTCTCGACAAAGCGATGTTAGCAAGACTATCGTCTGATTTATGTTATCGATAACATGTCCTGTCAAGCACTGATGATTTCTATCAAGCACAATCGAGGAACGCCCTATGCCAAAGCCACATGTCCTTCAGATTGGCTCATATCCAGATTGGGATCAAACGCCTTTAGATCAGGCGTTTCACATGCATAGGTATTTTGAGGCGGCGGATAAATTGGCCTTTTTGGCCGACGTTGGTGCTAGCGTGCAGGCCATTGCAACGCGCGGCGATCTGGGGGCGACTGCGCAGATGATCAATGCGTGCCCAAATCTAAAGATGATCTCGGTTTACGGGGTCGGATATGACGGGGTTGATATGGCGCTCTGCCGGGCGCGTGGCATTCAGGTCACCAACACGCCTGACGTCTTGAACGGCGATTGCGCTGATCTGGGTGTGGCAATGATGCTGTGTCTGGCGCGCGGTATGATCGGGGCAGAGGCTTGGGGGCGGGACGGAACTTGGGCCGCCAAAGGCAGCTATCCGCTACAGCGCCGGGTTTGGGGCCAAAAGGTTGGGATTCTGGGTATGGGCCGGATTGGGCAAGACGTGGCCAATCGGTTGTCGGGCTTTGGCATGCAGATTGCCTATTCGGCGCGGGGGGTAAAAGACGTCCCTTACAGTTATATTCCTGATCCGGTTGCCCTTGCCGAATGGTCCGATTTTCTGATGGTGACGGTGATCGCCAATGCGGACACCCGCCACGTTGTAAACGGTGATGTGCTGCGCGCGCTTGGTCCGCATGGAATGCTGATCAACATCTCGCGTGCGGCGAATATTGACGAGGCGGCGTTGCTGGACGCCCTTGAGCAGCGCAAAATTGCGGGGGCCGCCTTGGATGTGTTTGAGGGTGAGCCAAAGCTGAACCCACGGTTCCTTGCGTTGAACAACGTGTTGCTGCAACCGCATCACGCCTCTGGTACTTATGAGACACGCCAAGCCATGGGCAAGCTGATGCGCGACAATCTGACGGCGCATTTTGCGGGTGCGCCCTTACTGACTCCGGTCGAATAAGATGCGCGCGATTGTCATTCACGCGGCCAAGGATTTGCGGATCGAAGAGGTCACCCCGCAGGATTTGGGAGCGGGTCAGTTGCGTCTGCGGCTTGCGACGGGGGGCGTCTGCGGGTCGGACCTGCATTACTATAACCACGGTGGTTTTGGCGCAATCAGGCTTAAACAACCGATGATCCTGGGGCACGAGGTTTCGGCCTATGTGACCGAGATGGGGGATGGAGTCGCGGGGTTTTCGGTTGGCCAATTGGTGGCAGTGTCGCCATCACGGCCCTGTCATGCTTGCAAATTCTGCGACGAGGGGCTGCACAATCAGTGCCTGAACATGCGGTTCTATGGGTCTGCCATGCCGTTTCCACACATTCAGGGTGCCTTTCGCGAAGAGTTGGTGGCCGATGTCGCCCAGTGCATTCCTGCCGATGGCTTGACCCCGGGTGAGGCGGCGATGGCCGAACCATTGGCCGTGACGCTGCATGCGACCTCGCGCGCGGGGCAGATGCTGGGAAAGCGGGTGCTGGTGACCGGATGCGGCCCGATTGGCGCCTTGGCAATTTTGGCGGCGCGGCGGGCAGGGGCGTCAGAGATCGTGGCGACCGATCTGTCAGACTTTACTCTGGGGCTTGCGCGTCAAGTAGGCGCAGACCGCACCATCAACATGGGCACGACACCCGATGGCTTGGCCGAATACTCTGCCGCAAAGGGCACGTTCGACGTTTTGTATGAATGCACAGGGGCTGCGCCCGCGCTGGCCGCAGGCATTGGCGCTTTGCGGCCACGCGGTGTGATCCTTCAGCTGGGACTGGGGGGGGATATGGTGCTGCCGATGATGGCGATCACGGCCAAGGAACTGGAGCTGCGGGGATCGTTCCGCTTTCACGGTGAATTCGCAACTGGGGTTGGCTTGATGCAAAAGGGGTTGATCGATGTCAAACCCTTGATCACCCATACCGTCGCGCTGCATGAAGCCGAGGCAGCCTTTAAACTGGCCTCGGACAGAAGCCTTGCCATGAAGGCCCAGATAGCGTTTTCGTAAACAAGATCTGATCGTAGACAAAAGGGGCGTGCGAGGGATGTCATTTTTCGAAGTGCATGATCCACGATTTGCCAGCTATGTGATGGGCAATGCGCCCGTGAAACAACTGGCCACGGGGTTTGATTGGGTTGAAGGCCCGGTTTGGTTTGGCGATGCGGGATGCTTGCTGTTTTCCGATATTCCCAACAATAGAATCCTGCGCTTTACCCCGGGTGTCGGCATCTCAACCTATCGTGCGCCGTCAAACTATGCCAACGGCCATACCCGCGACCGTGAAGGGCGCCTGATCAGTTGTGAGCATGGTACGCGCCGGGTTAGCCGCACTGAACTGGACGGCCGCATCACGGTGATCGCGGACGCGTATCTTGGTAAGCCGTTGAATTCCCCAAATGATGTGGTGGTCAAATCAGATGGCTCAATTTGGTTCACAGATCCGCATTACGGCATCAAGACCAACTATGAGGGGTTTCAATCACCGCAAGAACTGCCTTGCAACGTCTACCGGGTCGACCCCGATGGCACGATTGCGGCGGTCTTGACGGATTTCAACTGCCCGAACGGACTTGCGTTTTCGCCAGATGAACAGCGCCTTTATGTGGCCGACACGGGTCGGATGTTTAACGCGGATCCCCAGCATATCCGGGTGTTTGACATGGGATCTGGCCTGCCAAAAGGGGGCGCAGTCTTTCACACGATTTCGCCCGGTTGCGCCGATGGCATACGCTGTGACAATGATGGTAACCTATGGTCATCGGCGGGCGACGGGGTGCACTGCCTTGCCCCCGACGGCACGCTTTTGGGCAAAATCCTGATCCCTGAAACAGTGTCAAACCTGTGCTTTGGCGGCAGAGCGAAACATCAGCTTTTCATCACTGCAACAACCAGCCTATACACGGTCACCCTGAACCGTGCCGGAGTGCAAAGACCATGACCAACTCAACGATCGGCCTGATCGGCCTTGGCACCATGGGGGCCATGTTGGCGCTGAATATTGCCGAGAAAGGGTTTCCGATCGCTGTTTGGAACCGCACCACTGCGGTGACGCATCAGTTCAAGGCCGAGGCAGGCGCATTGGCCCCCATGATCACCCCGACAGAGACGTTGGCCGAACTGGTTGCAGCGATCAAACCACCGCGCGCGATCATTTTGATGGTTCCGGCAGGTGAGGCGGTCGACCAGCAAATTGCTGCCTTGCGTCCGTTGATGGCGGCTGATGATCTGATCATTGATGCAGGAAACGCGCTCTTTCACGACACCAACCGTCGGTCCGCCGATGCGCAAACACTTGGTCCGCATTTCATGGGCATCGGGGTGTCGGGCGGCGAAGAGGGTGCGCGTCATGGCCCGGCCATCATGGGGGGCGGACTGCGTCAGGATTGGGACCGCGTCGCCCCGGTTTTGAACGCGATTGCGGCCAAATACCAAGGAGTGCCTTGTGCCGATTTCATGGGGCCGGCAGGGGCTGGGCATTTTGTCAAAGCGGTGCACAATGGTATCGAATACGCCGATATGCAGATGATCGCCGAAGTTTACGGCGTGATGCGCGACGGCATGGGCATGACCGCCGCCGAGATTTCGCAGACGCTGCATGGGTGGAACAAAGGCCCGTTGCAGTCATATCTGATTGAAATATCAGCCGAAGTTGCAGGTGCCACCGATAAGCACAGTGGCAAACCAATGCTCGACATGATCCTTGATCGCGCCGGACAAAAGGGCACAGGCCGCTGGACGGTGATAGAGGCGCAGCATTTGGCCGCAACAATTCCTGCGATAGAGGCCGCCGTCATGGCACGCAATTTGTCGTCGCGTTTGCCAGAGCGTTTGGCGGGTCAGGCGGTATTTGGCGCGGCCCCTCAGGCAATGGCCAAGTCGACCTTGACCTTGGCACAACTGGAACAGGCGATGATCGCGGGCAAAATCCTGTGTTACGCCCAAGGCTTTGCGCTGATCTCTGCTGCATCGGCGGCATTTGACTGGCCGATGCCGCTGCCCGAAATTGCACGGGTTTGGCGTGAGGGATGTATCATCCGCTCTTCCATGTTGAACGATATGGCGACGGCGCTGACCGAAGACCCGGCACGCAATCTAATGCTGGCACCCTTCTTTGCAGAGCACTTGAAGGCCACGCACGGCGCGCTGCGTCAAACCATTGCAGCAGGCGCGTTGCATGGTTTGCCTTTGCCCGCGTTGGCCTCGGGCTTGGCTTGGTTTGATATGATGCGGACCGGGCGTTCAACGGCCAACATGATCCAGGCGCAACGCGATTTCTTTGGTGCGCATGGCTTTGAACGGATCGACGGGCTGGATGACAAACACGGACCTTGGTCCGGGCATGGCATCTGAGACTTACCCCGTTTCGCCAGGTACTAGTCGGGTCGGCACAACGACAACATCTTGCGATGATTCGCCCTTAAGTCGGGCCACCAACCCCTCGGCGGCGGCTTTGCCGATCGCTGTTGTGGGGACAACGGTTGTGGTAAGGCGGCGCGGCAAGACAGATGCCGCCTCCATTCCGCCCCACCCAACGATACCCAAATCGCTTGGCACAGAAATGCCGTTGGCGGTTGCATAAGCTAAGCCGCCAATCGCCATCTCGTCATTGTGAAAATAGACGACATCCAGTTTCGGTTGGCGCGCGAGCAACGTTTCCAGCCCGTAATAGCCCGCATAAAACCCCGGGCTGTCGTGCAATATCTCTCGGTCGATCAGGGGAAAGCCCGCGCGGTCCAATGCGGCCGTGAACCCATCTAGGCGTGCGCTGCCCATCACATCAGACCGTGCCAGCGCGCCGACAAAGCCCGCACGTCTGCGCCCACGACGGATCAGGAACTGGCCCATCTCGACACCGCAGTCATGGTGCGAAAATCCAACGGCCATGTCGATGGGTGAGGTGGTCAAATCCCAGATTTCAACCACTGGAATGCCTGCATTGCGTAACAAATCCACCGTCCCAGCAGTATGAATGCGGCCCGACAAGATCACCCCGGCTGGCCGCCAAGCAACGACTTGGCGCAACCAGTTTTCCTCTTCGACGATGGAATGGTTGTGGCTGCCCACCATGGCCTGATAGCCCAAACGCGACAAGGCGATATCGACTCCCTCCAGCACATGGCCGAACAGCCCAGAGGTCAGCCGTGGCACGCAGACCCCCACCAAGGTCGAGGCAAGATCAGACCCAAAGGCCTGCGCCAGACGATTCGGCACATAGGCCTGCCGCTTGGCTTCTTGCAAAACCTTGTCGCGGGTTTCATCCGAAAACCCCGATCCGCCCCGCAACACGCGGCTGACTGTCATCTTGGAAACCCCCGCCGCTTTGGCGATATCTTCCAGATTTGATTTGGTTTTTTGTACCATGCCCCGTCAAAGTTTCCCGTTAGTTTCGCAGATCTTATGTGTCTACACCGCAAGAAATGTTATCGATAACTTTTTTCTTGACAGCGGGAGAGGTTAAGATCAGCCTAAGGATAACGTTACCGGTAAACCTGTCAAAAGAACAGTGTGCGGTTTGGATATATGACCTTGGGAGGGGAATTGATGACGGCCGGAGAGGGTCTGTTTTTTGACCGCGTCATCAAATCCTTTGGGGGTACGCAAGCGTTGCGCGGCGTCAGCTTGCGCGTGGCACGGGGTGAAATTGTCGCCCTTCTGGGCGAAAATGGCGCAGGAAAATCTACCCTGATCAAAGTGCTTGGCGGAATCCATCGGCCCGATAAGGGGCAGGTTTCTATTGACGGAATCCCATACGGCCATGTTGCGGGCAAGGCGGGCGGTCAGGCGGTGGCGTTCATCCATCAGGACCTCGGCTTGATTGAATGGATGACGGTTGCGGAAAACATTGCGCTTGCGCTGGGCTATGTGCGCAAGGGGCGGCGCATTGACTGGCCTGCAACAGAAGCGCGCGCAGATGCTGCGTTGAAACTGGTTGATGCGGAGTTTCCGTCTTCAACCCGTGTTTCAAACCTGACACGCACGCAAAAATCCTTGGTCGCGATTGCGCGGGCGCTGGCGGCTGAATGTGATTTTCTGGTGTTGGACGAACCCACTGCGTCTTTGCCATCAGATGAGGTAGAGCGGTTGTTCAACGCCTTGCGCCCGCTAAAGGCGCGCGGCGTGGGGATGATTTATGTCAGCCACCGTTTGGATGAAATCTTTCGGATTGCCGACCGGGTTGCGGTTTTGCGCGACGGGCAGATGGTGGGCATGCGCAATGTTGACCACACCACACCCGAAGAGCTGGTCTCCTTGATCGTCGGACGCAAAGCGCGCGAAATCAACCGCCCTGCCGTGCAACCCGGCCCCGAAATTCTGCGGGTTGACGCCCTGAAGACGCCGATGGTGGGGCCTGTCAGCTTTCGCATTGCCCAAGGCGAGGTGTTGGGCCTTGCCGGTCTTCGCGGCGCGGGGCATGAGGATATCGGGCGCGCCTTGTTTGGCACGCGGCCCCATCAAGGGACCATCAGTCTTGAAGGCAAAGCGCCAAACTTGGGCACGCCGCAGACAGCAATGCAATCTGGCATCGGATTCGTCGCACGTGACCGGGTGCATGAAAGCATCGCTCCAGGTCTGAGCATTCGCGAAAACGCCTATCTTAACCCGTCTGTTATGGGGCGCGGTTTGTTGAACTTCTTGCAGCCACGCATCGAAGACGCGCGCGCACAGGCCATTGGTCGGCGCGTCGGCCTGTCACCCAATGACCCAACGTTGTCGATTGAGGCGCTGTCCGGCGGCAATCAGCAAAAGGTTGTGGTCGGGCGCTGGTTAGGGGCCAATCGGCGTCTGTTGATCACCGAAGACCCGACAGCCGGTGTTGACGTTGGCGCAAAGGCCGAGATTTACCACCTGCTGTTTGAGGCGCTGGCCTCTGGCATGGGGGTTCTTGTCGTGTCGACCGACTTTGAGGAAATTGCCAACATTTGCCACCGGGCCATCGTGTTTTCGCGCGGACTTGCGGTGGCCGAATTGTCGGGGGTGGAGTTATCTACCGAATCCCTGATCCAAGCCGCCTCGGCGGGTGAAACCGTCTAACACGTTGATCTCTATGAAGGACTGACCATGCCCTCGATCGAATCTGACGCCCTTGAGCCTACGCGCGATGAGATTGCCCACCTGAGCATGGGACAAAAGCTGGTGCGCCTTGCGCCGGTTTATGGGTTGGTCATCTTGATGTTCGCCCTGATTTTGCTGTTCTCGATCCTGTTGCCGTCGACCTTCCCGACCATGTTGAACGTGCGGGCGATCCTGTCGGACAAGGCGATCATCGCGATGCTGTCATTGGCGGCGATGATCCCGATGGTGGCGGGGCGGATCGATTTGACCGTTGGGTATGGGATCGTACTTTGGCACATCCTCGCGATTTCATTGCAGACGATCTATGGGCTGCCGTTTCCTGTGGCCGTTTTTATCGTGTTGGTCCTTGGGGCAATGACCGGGGTGCTGAACGGCTTTTTGGTAGAAGTTGCCAAGATCGACAGCTTTATCGCCACGCTGGGCACGGGCACGGTTCTTTACTCGCTCGCGCTGTGGCACACGGGCGGGCGTCAGATTGTCGGCGTGCTGCCGGATGGGTTTTACAAGCTGTCTGGCACCTTCATTTTCGGCCTGCCAATCACCGCCTATTACGTGGTCGCGATCACTCTGACGCTGTGGGTCGTGCTCGAATATACCCCCATTGGCCGCTACCTCTATGCCATCGGGGCCAACCAGCGCGCGGCAGAGCTGAACGGCATCCCCACGCGGAAATTCGTCGTGGGCGCATTTGTCAGCTCTGGCCTGCTGACCGCCTTGACTGGGGTTCTTTTGGCGTCAAAGCTGCGGATCGGGCAAGCCTCTGTCGGGTTGGAATTCCTGCTTCCAGCGCTTGTCGGGGCGTTCTTAGGGTCCACTACGATAAAGCCGGGGCGAGTCAATGTCTGGGGCACCATCGTGGGTGTGATGATCCTTGCCGTGGGCATTTCCGGCATTCAACAATTCGGCGGATCCTTTTGGGTTGAGCCGATGTTCAACGGCCTGACACTGCTGATCGCGATCGGCATTGCAGGGTATGCGCAGCGCAAGAAAGGTGCTGCGAAAAAGTAGGACTGCGACATCAAAATTCTGAAAAAACAAAACAAATACATTCAAACGGGAGGACGACCAATGCTTAAACGTAACTTTATCAAGGCACTGCTGGCGACCACAATGATCGTTGGCGTGGGCCTGCCTGCCTTTGCGCAAGACGCTTTTGACGGCCCAACGTCAGGCCCAGTTGCTGCCGAAGGCAAGACCATCGTGGTTTTGGCAGGCGATCTGAAAAACGGCGGCATCTTGGGCGTGACCACGGGTGTCGAAGAAGCGGCGGCCAAGATCGGCTGGACCGTGCGCGTTCTGGACGGTGCCGGTTCGGTTCAAAGCCGTACCGCGGCTTTTGGTCAGGCCATGGCGCTGCAGCCCAACGGCATCGTGATCAACGGCTTTGACGCTGTCGAACAGCAAGCCGCGATTGAGGCTGTTGCTGCCGCTGGCATCCCAATGGTGTCTTGGCATTCGGGTCCAAAGATCGGCTGCGACGCACCGGGCGGCATATTCGCCAACGTCTCTACCGATGCGATGACCGTTTCTGAAACGGCGGCGAAATGGGCAATGGCAGATGGCGGCGCGAATGTTGGCGCGATCATCTTTACCGACAGCACCTATCAAATCGCCATCGACAAAGCCGACCGCATCAAGAAAACCATCGAAGATATGGGCGGCACGGTTCTGGAATACGTCGACACACCCATCGCGGAAACCTCGTCACGCATGGGTCCTTTGACCACCGCGCTGCTGCAGAAATACGGTGAGAAGTGGACCCACTCGCTGGCCATCAATGATCTCTACTTTGACTTCATGGGCCCAGCCCTCGCTGCGGCTGGCGTTGACGGCAAGGCCAACCCAAAGGCCGGTTCTGCTGGTGATGGGTCTGAGGCTGCGTTCCAGCGCATTCGTTCGGGCCAGTATCAGGCGATCACCGTGGCAGAACCGCTGAACCTGCAAGGCTGGCAGTTGGTGGACGAGTTGAACCGCGCGATTTCGGGTGAGGCATGCTCAGGCTACATCACCGCACCGGCGCTGGTGACCGAAGAGGGGCTTGCTGCTGCTGGAGAGAGCAATTCTTTCGATCCGCAGAACGGCTACCGCGACGCCTATGCGAAAATCTGGGGCAAGATGTAATCTTAAACCTGCCACCGCCCCTGGCCGGGCGGTGGTGCCACCTTTGGCGCTGTACATCAA
>JAAFIJ010000067.1 GCA_013298675.1 Rhodobacterales bacterium
TTGGTGCATAGGTCGCGCATCAATTGGGCATAACCAGTGGGGGCGGGAACCGCGCCACCTGCGGCACCAACCACAGGTTCAAACACAAACCCCGCGATGGTTTCGGCACCCTCGCGCAAAATGACCGCTTCCAGTTCTGCCGCACAAACCTGAGCCACCGTATCGGCCGTGGCACCCGGTGGTGGTCGGTAGGCGTTGGCCGCAGACACTTTGATGCCCGCGATCATCGCGCCCTCAAATGCGCGCGTCCGTTCGGCGAAGCCAGAAATAGAAAGCGCGCCAAGCGTGTTTCCGTGCCATGACCGATCCCGAGAGATGAACTTGCGTCGGGATTTCTGCCCAATTGCGGTTTGATACTGCAACGCGATCTTCAAACAGCTTTCTACCGCCTCGGACCCACCCGACACCAACACCATCTGCGACAGCGTGCCACCGGACCGATCCGCGATGATCTGGGTCAGCCCCTCTAGCGCATCGGTCGTAAAGTTATAGCGGTAGCCGTGCGCAAGGCTTTGAAACTGGGCAATGATCGCGTCATTCACCTCTTGGTTGCCATGCCCGAGGCAATAGACGACCGGCCCGCCCGACCCGTCTATGTACTGCTTGCCAGTGCTGTCCCAAAGATAGCTGCCCTTGCCACGTACGGCTTTGGGCAGGTTGTCCGTGGCAGAAATGTTCGCGTGCGAGCTGGGTTTTGACATCATTGCCCCAAAAGGTGATTGGCCGCATCTTTTACGGGGCCAAGCAATTTATCAAGGTAACTGTTGGCCCTCGCCTGCGTTTAAACCGGAACAAATCCACCGCGCGCTGGGTCAAGTTGCTCCAACTCTCCCGCTCCGGTGTTCGTCCACAAGCCATGCAAGGTTAGGCGATCATCCTCCACCGCCGCTTTGACAAAGGGAAAGGTCATCAGGTTTTCCATGCTGACCTTGACGGCCTCTTTTTCAAGCGCGGGCAAAATGTCGTCTTTGCCGAAATGCGAAACACGGTGATAACCGGGGCGCAGAATATCCATCCAGCGGCCCACAAAACTTGATTTCTCTTCCAGCTGCGGCGCCAGACCCGAGCACATGTCATGACAGCCTTTCACGCCGCCACAATTGGAATGGCCCAGCACAACGATATGCGCGACGCCCAGCGACATGACCGCATATTCCACCGCAGCCGAAGTGCCGTGATACTCGCCATCCGGGTTATAGGGCGGCACCAGATTGGCGACGTTGCGGTGGATAAAGAACTCTCCCTCATCGGCGCCAAAGATAGATGTCACATGAACCCGGCTGTCGCAGCACGAAATCACCATTGCGCGCGGGTGCTGCCCACCTTCGGCCAAGCGACGAAACCAGGCTTTGTTGTCTTGGTAGCTTGTCGCCCGCCAGCCATGAAACCGGCTGATCAAATAGGCGGGAAGGGGGCGGGCATAGTCCATTGTCTGCGGCCTTCTTGATTGGTTCACCCCAGTCGGTATGGGGCAATTGAAAGAAATGCGAGGAGTTTCTCGCGTATTCGGCAACCTTTTCTTCAGCACACCGGTGCAGACTGATCTTGGGTGTGAAAAATTATAGGTGTGGGAATGAAAAATGCAATTGTCGTTGACTTGCGTCCGCGAGAGCGTGTTTGCCAAGACGCAGAGCCGATCGCGACGATCTACCGGAACTTGGGCACGACATCGGCCGAACAGGTGGTCACACGTGCGCTGACCGAACTGGCGATTGCGATGGCAGGGCTGGCCGAACAAATTCGGACGCATGATCTGCATGATCTCGCACGGCGATTGCGATCGCTGCAAACCATGGCGCAAAGCTTGGGCATGGTCAGTTTGGCGCATGTGACCGTTGATCTGGGTGTTTGCATTGATCGTAAGGATACAACCGCCTTTGCGGCCGTCTGGGCGCGCCTTTTGCGCATCGCGGAAAAGTCCCTTACCGCCGAAGAGGGGGTCGTTGATCGCACGATCCCCTGACCTCTCTTGCGGGTGACGAGGAATGGGGTAGGCTTCGTCAAACCCATTCCAAGGTGTGACATGACCCCACGTTTTGCTGACCAAGATGCCCTTTCCAGACCGCTGACCGTGGTCCGGCCAGATACGCTTCAATCCGTGCTGAACGCGCAGCCGCTTGCGACCCAATCGTGGATGCGGGAAACCAAATTCGCGGCGGGTTTGGGTGAAATTCTGTTGATCCCCGGCCCAACCGGGGTGATCGGTGCCTTCCTTGGGTTGGGCGATGCAGCAGCGCGGGCGCGTTTGCGGTTCGGTGCGGCAAAGTCGATCAAGACCCTGCCCGCCGGGGCGTGGCACATCGACGGCGACATGTCTTCATCAGAGATGGACGAGTTGACGCTGGGTTGGATGCTGCAACTTTACAGTTTTGATCGTTACCGCCCATCAAAACAACCGTCAGAGTTGCCGCTGCTCAAGCGTCCAGTTTCCGCCGCGCAGACCGCGTTGCAGGCCATGGCAAGCGGTGAGTATCTGACCCGTGATTTGATCAACACCCCCGCCTCTGACCTTGGGCCCGATGAACTGGAAGCCGCCTTCTTTGATCTTGCTGCCCGGTTTGGGGCGACTTCCACGGTGGTGCGGGGCGATGATTTGTTGACGCAAGGCTTTCCGATGATCCACGCCGTTGGCCGCGCCTCACCTCGTGCGCCGCGCTTGCTGGAAATGCGCTGGGGCAATCGGGGGCCAAAGCTGACGCTGGTCGGTAAGGGTGTGTGTTTTGACACGGGCGGTCTGAACATAAAGCCGTCAAGCGGTATGCTGTTGATGAAGAAAGACATGGGCGGTGCTGCCACAGTCTTGGGCTTGGCGCAGATGATCATGCAGTTAAACCTGCCCGTCCAACTGCGGGTAATCGTGGGCGCGGTTGAAAATGTCATATCTGGCAATGCAATGAAACCAAAAGACATTTTGACGTCTCGCAAAGGGCTGACCGTTGAGGTGAACGATACCGATGCCGAAGGGCGCTTGGTTCTGGGCGACGCGCTGGCCTATGCTTGCGAAGAGCCACATGATGTGTTGATCTCTATGGCGACTCTGACGGGTGCTGCGCGTGTCGCAGTCGGTCCCGACCTTGCCCCCTATTATAGCGATGATGCGGGCTTGGTTGCCGCCCTAGAGGCCGGCGCAATTGCTGGGTTTGATCCGGTCTGGCGTCTGCCTTTCTGGACCCCTTATGAGACGATTATCGAACCGGGAATCGCAGATCTTGATAACGCGCCGGGTTGGGGGTTTGCCGGGTCCGTCACCGCCGCCCTGTTCCTGCGCCGCTTTGTAGACGGGCCGCGCTATATGCATTTCGACATCTATGGCCATAGCCCGGCTGACGCCCCCGGCAGGCCAAAAGGTGGCGCGGGGCAGGGCGCGCGGGCCATCCTGAACGCCCTACCGGCGATGCTGGGGTTCTAGTGTTGGATCGCCGGTCAACAGCCTATAGCGGGCGGGTGGCGCATATCTCTTTAAAGGGGGTTGTGGAGGCTGCCGAGTTTACCACCGGGGTGGTTCAGCAAATTGGCGTTCCGGTCGCAGACTTACTTGCTGCCCCCGCTGGCGCGCGCGAACGTCAGCTTTGCTATGGTGAGGCGTTCACAGTGCTCGACCAGCAAGACGGTTATGCTTATGGCTTTGCGGACAAAGACGGCTATTGTGGCTGGGTGCATGACGCCCAGCTTGTGGATTACAGGCCACCAACACATTGGGTCGCAAGCCCCGCCACCCATTCCTATACGCAGCCCCGCGTCCAAGCGCCAGAAACCCACCTGTTGCCAATGGGCACGAGGGTTCAGGTAGCTGGGCAGTCGGGGATGTTTAGTGAAACAGAACTGGGGTTCATCCCGAATGTGCATCTTTTGCCGCTTGGTACAGTGCTGAACGACCCTGTTTCCGTCGCTGAAAGCCTGTTGGGAACGCCTTATCTGTGGGGCGGCAACACCCGGTCAGGAATTGACTGTTCCGGGCTTGTGCAAGTCGCTTTGCTAAGCTGTGGAATTGCCTGTCCGGGTGACAGCGATCAGCAACAGGCGCTTGGCCGGGCATTGTTGTCACACGAACAGCCCGGCCGGGGCGATCTGATTTTTTGGCGCGGGCACGTGGGTTTGGTCGTGGATAGTGATCGGCTGATCCATGCAAACGGGCATACAATGTCGGTGGCATTTGAGTGGCTTGCCCCTTGTATCTCACGGATTGCCCAGCAAAATGGTGGTGAGGTCACCCATCAACGTCGGCTTGTCGCCTAGCAAAGTTCCCTGTCAGTCGACAGACCGAAGCAAGGGCTTTTCCAGCAGGCGCAGCAAGGGCGCAAGGTCGTGACCGCGCTTTAACACCCGACCATCCGCGCCCAATACCGCGAACATGCCTTGCTTGCTGCGCAGTTTGGGACGCTTTTCGATCTGATACAAAGGGTATTCTGCGGTGCGCCGATAGATCGCAAACGCGGCATAGTCTTGTTGAATTGAAATCGCGTAATCGCGCCACTCTGCCGCTGCCACCATGCGCCCATAAAGGGTCAGGATTAGGTTCAGCTCTTTGCGGTCAAAGCAAACCTGATCGACAGATTGGTTGGGGCTATGAAACTGAAGCGGAGTCTCTTGGTTCATCCCAAAAGTGTAGCGCGGCATTTGCACAAATCAAGCAGTGCTGTTTATACCGCGCAATATTCGTCGCCTGCCGTGAAAATGTCACGAAAAGACCCAGAAAAGGGCAAAACGATTTCAATGTTTTGCCGATATTTGCCGTCATTCTAAAGTCTGTTGAGGCTTAACATGCCAGCAGTTCCTTAAGTCCCTCAGATAGGGGTGCGGCTGGTCCTTCGACATTTCGGCCCTCGTCCTGCAAAGGCGAGGGCCTTTCCTGTTAAAAACTTGCCGATATTCTTAACTCTCCGGTCTGCTTTCCCCGGCAGTTGATCTGGGGTGCAGGTAGACGCTTTTGCGCCAATGGATGTTGCTCGTTCAAAACCCCAATCCGCGATAGCAGCGCCACCAATACAGCCTCTGATGCGCGGCTGGATCCGTCTTCGATCTTGATCGCAAGGCCAAGCTTCTGTTCGGGAATGATCGCAATAAATACCGCCTCGGCCCCGGTTTTCAGGGCGACTCGCCCATCCATCGCGTGCATCAGTTCGGTGCAGGCCCGCCCGTCGCCTGCGACCAGTTCAGGATGCGCCGTCATCGCGCGTGTCAACCGGTACATAGCCTTTTCGCGCGTGTTGCCCCCGTCGCTCGCCGCCGCAAACTTGGCCATCGACCGCGCAAGCCCGTGCATAGAGATGGCAAAGTTTGGTGCGGAACAGCCGTCGATGCCAAAGCCCGCCGCAGTTTCATCCGCGACCTCTTCGGTGGCCTGCCGGATAGCGCGCTGTAGCGGGTGGTCCACCTCGGTGTATTCGCTATCACCGCCAAGATGCTTGTTCAGGGTCAGGAACCCTGAATGCTTGCCCGAGCAGTTGTTGTGCAACTGACATGGCGCCTCATGATCTGTGATCAGGCGATTGCGTTCGGTTTTGTCATAGGGTTCATGCGCACCGCAGCGCAAGTCGGCCTCACCCATATCTAATCCTGTCAGCCAGTCGCGCGCCATGTTAACGTGCAACGCCTCGCCTTGGTGGCTGGCACAAGAAAGCGCAATCTGTTTTGAGGTCAGGCCAAACCGGTCAGCCGCGCCGGATTCCAGCAACGGCAGCGCCTGAACCATCTTGCACGACGAACGCGGAAACATGATCCGAGACGGATCACCCCACGACTGCACGATGTCGCCTCGTGCATCGCAAATCACAGCATGGCCCGAATGTGTGCTTTCCAGAATACCGCCGCGCCAAAGTTCGACCATTGGAATTGCTTTTGACATGTTTCTTCCCTCACCTTTGCGCGATTTTACGCCCAAGGGGCTTTCGCAAAATGGATATTCTCGGTTAAGCATATCATATCGGGTGAATAGACATCGCGCCATGGCAATAACCGCAACAAAGCGGTAGTGGGGCGAGCAGAGGCAACAGCAGCTTGGAGGCTGTACGATATGACCAGCTGGATGACACGTGCGTTTACTGTGGCGGTGCTTTCCTTTGGTGCAAGCGCAAGCTTGGCACAGGAATCAAGTAACCGGGTCGCAACCATGACGGATTGGAGCGTTTTCACCGAAGAAAACCCCAAGGAGTGCTGGGGTGTGTCCAGTCCAAAAGAAAGCGTGAACTCGCGCGATGGTCAGCCGGTTTCGGTGCGTCGCGGCGACATTTTGCTGTTTGTGACCTATCGCGGTGACGGCAGCGCAGGCGAGATTTCCTTTGCCGGCGGGTATCCCTTTGCAAGTGGATCAAAAGTGACCGTGCAGGTCGACGGCAATTCCTATGATCTGTTTTCTGATGGCGAATGGGCTTGGCCGGGAACCAAAGAGGACGATGCTGCGATTCTTGCCGCACTGAAAAAGGGCTCAACCGCTTTGATCACCGGGCGCTCTGGCAAAGGCACTCAGACCGAAGACACCTTCTCGCTGCGCGGATTTACTGCCGCAATGGAAGAGGCCGCAAAGCGCTGCGGCTGATCTGGATGCTTGGCGTGCCGAATATAAATTGGACGGACCCCCAGGACCCGGTTCCTTGGGGGTTTTTTCACATCTTATCGCAAAAGGAAGAACCATGATCATCGGTCATATCGGCGCGCGCAAAGGGTCCAAAGGGGTTCCGGGCAAAAACTTTCGCGCAATTTGCGGCAAGCCGTTGATTGATTGGTCCCTGTCACAGTTGTTTGAAAATGCGCGGGTCGATGTGGTGGTTGTGTCCACTGACGACGAAGAGATTTATGCGCATGGGCTGAAAATGGGAGCTTTGGACATCGGTTTGCGTCCGGCCCATCTGGCGACCGATACGGCACCGAAATGGCAGGTCTGGCAACACGCCTTGGCCGCGACAGAGGCGCTGACGGGCCGGGCGGCCACGGCCTTTCTGGACCTTGATTGCACCTCGCCCCTGCGCTTGCCCCAAGATATCGACGGCGCGCTTGATCTGTTTGAAGCCCAGCACCCCGACATGGTGATGAGCTGCTGTGAAGCACGCAAGAACCCCTATTTCAATCTGGTTGAACCCGACGCAACTGGCGCGTTGCATGTGTCAAAGCCGCTGCCCGGCGGGGTTTGGGCGCGCCAGGATGCCCCCGTCGTCTATGAACATGTGGGTGTGGTTTACGTGGTGGACCCCACCTATTTGCGGAGTGCTGCGACCATTTATGAAGGTCGGGTCATCCCGTTCGTGCTGTCGTCGGACCGCTGCCACGACATCGACACGCCCTATGATCTGCGGTTGGTAGAGTTTTTGCTATCTGAGCAGATTCGCGAAGGCATCCGCAACCCCTGATCAACCCCTGATCCATGCCCGCGCCATCAAGTCGGGCAGCGCCGCCAAGGTTTTCGCGGTGCCACCCGAATGAGCCGCAAAAAACGCATCAATCGCCTGCGCGTCGGGTTGGAACCCGTTGATGAGCGCGGCCGAAAGTGCTGCCGCATCGGCAACGCTGATGGCGACCCCCGCCGTTTGCGCCTCGGCAAAAGGATATTCAATCGTGCCTGTGTGCGGCCCGGTGATGACCGGTTTGCGCAGCGCCAGCGGCTCGATAATGTTATGCGCGCCTTTGGGGTTAAAGCCGCCACCCACGATCACCTGATCCGCCATGGCAAGGTAGAAATACATCTCACCAAGACTGTCGCCCAGCAAAACATCGACGCCGATCGGCGGTGGGGTCTTGGCCACAAGATCAGGCGCAAACACAATCGACCGCTTGGCGACGTTCAGCCCCACCTGACTCAACGCCGCTGCGACCTCTTCAAACCGTTCAGGTCGGCGCGGAACATAAATGATCAGCGGCAGGGCCAATCCGTGGCGCAGGTGATGGTCGCGCAAAGCGGCGATGGCGTGCAGATAGATCGGATCTTCACCCTCAATCGCGCTGGCGATGGTGATCAACCGCCGATGTTGCGCATTCATATCCCGCCGTGCGGCAACCCCCGCCGTGATCAGCTGTGGCGGGATAGGTTGATCAAACCGCAACTCGCCGCTGACCACAACATTGCGCATCCCGATGGATGTGAACCGATCCGCCTGCAGTTGCGATTTCACCAAAGCGCCCGCAAACCCCCGCATGATTTCGTGCCGCAGTTTCAGACGTGATGCGTCACGGGCCATGGATTTCACCGGGTATTGGGCATTGCACATGAAAAGCGGAACGCGGGCGGCGCGGGCCGCAAACACCATGCGTGGCCAAATCTCTATTTCCATCACCAAGCCATACTTAGGCTGAAAACTGCGGAAAAACCCTGCATAGGCCCATTTGGTTTCAAATGGCACCCAGACGACCCGCATCCGACCCAGCGCGATATCGTCGGCAAATACCCGTTCTGCTTCGCGGCGCCCGGCAGGGGTGAAATGCGTGGTGACAACAAATTCCCCACGGTCCAACAGGGCGCGGATCAACGGCACGGCGGACCGCAACTCACCCAAGCTGACGGCGTGGATCCAGACCGCCCCCGGAAGGGTGCCGCTGTACCAACCGAACCGTTCGCGCAGATGTTTGAAATAGTCAGGGTCCTTACGCCCGCGCCGCCAAAGATAGGTTAGGATGATCGGAAGCCCCGCCGTCCACAGCGCTGACCAAAACCATAGGAACAAGCGCAGCGGCAGGGTCATGTCGGCGCTCCGATCAACGCGAGCAAGTCAGCGGCAAGATCGTCCAGTGACAGCTGCGCCTCGGCCACCAAACGCGTTGCTTGCGTGGTCAGCGCTGCGGCGTCCAGCGTGGCAATTGTTGAGCCCAGCTGCCCCGCATCCACCCTGATCGCGGCACCCGCGGTGTGCAAAAGTGCATAATCGGCGACAAAGTTGTGCACGTCGGGGCCATGCACAACCGCTGCACCAAGGATCGCCGGTTCCCACGGGTTGTGCCCGCCGATAGCGTCAAACCCGCCACCAACAAAGGCCACTTGGGCCAGACGGTACCAAAGGCCCAACTCACCATAGCTGTCGGCCAAGTACACATGATCATCTGCGCTTGGCATACCGCCAGTGCTTTGCTGCGCATATCGAAGACCTGCCTGCGCGAGCTTGGCCGCGACCTCTGCTGCCCGCGCCGCGTCGCGCGGCACAAGGACCAGCAGCCAATCTGTCAGCGATGCTTGGGCGGCAATCGCCTCTGCCTCATCCCCCGCATGGCTAGAGGCCGCGACCCAGACTCGTCGCGACCCAATCAGGCGTTGCATTTGGGCAAGTCGGGCCGCATCGACGGCCAGCGCTGATGCAGCCGGTTTCAACGAACCGCTGACCTTTGCCGCCCGCGCACCCAGTTGCATCAGCCGCTTGGCGGTAGCAGGGTCTTGCGCGGTTATCAGCGACATGCGCGTCAAGATATCGCGAAACACCCCCTTGGCACGCTGTTTGCGGGCAAAGCTTTGCGCAGTGATCCGACCATTGACCAAAGCAATCGGAATTCCGCGCGCGTAGGTCTGCACGATCATACCTGGCCAAACCTCTTGTTCGGCCCAAACAGAAAGATCCGGCCGCCAATGGTCCAAAAACCGCATCACATAGCCCGGCGCGTCAAGCGGCAAGAATTGATGCTGGGTGCGCGCTGGCAGGTTGTCCGCAATGACCTGACCAGAGGTGCGCGACGACGAGGTGATCAGAAAATTCAACGCCGGATCACGCCGCGCAATTGCATCAATCAGCCCGCGCAGCGCCAGCACTTCGCCCAGACCAACCGCATGCAACCAGATCAGGCGCCCCTTAGGGCGCGCGGCGCTGGCACGCCCCAGTTTTTCAGTCCACCGTGTCGGATGCTCTTTCCCACGCGCCCGACGCCGTTTCAGATGGGTGCTTGCGATCAAAGGGATGAGACAACGGGCAACAAGATAGCCCCGCGTCATAAGGCCAAGGCCCACTGCGATTGGCGGGTGATCAGCCAAGGTCTTGGAACGCTTTTTGCAACCCTTGCGCCCAAAAGGCAGGGTCGGCCAAGGTTTGCGCAAACCTGTCAGCAGCGCGCCCCTCACCAAAACCACTATGCGGGGCGTTGCGCTGTCCCCAGCGGGTGGTCAAAAACTGCGCGATGGTCGCCTGATCGCCGGCGGCACAGGCCACAACCGTCGCTGCCTGCGCGCGGTTGGTTTGCCGCGTGCCGATATCAAGCGAAGGCAGTCCCAAAAACGGTGCCTCACGCACGCCGGCGCTGGAATTGCCAATCATGCAGGCCGCGTCTTTCATCAGCTGTGAAAAATGCGCAAAGCGCATCGACGGGATGATCCTGAACCGCGCCTCTGGCAACCCGTTTAAAACGGCGAAAATGTCTTCGGACCCCGGATCGTTGTTTGGCGCGATCACCACAAAGTTGCGATTCGACGCGACAAGGGCCGCAAACAACTGCTGCGCCTGCACGCCCATTGTCGCCTGTTCCGAGGTGACCGGGTGAAACACGACGATGCCAAAATCG
>JAAFIJ010000068.1 GCA_013298675.1 Rhodobacterales bacterium
CGCTTCTGCCAAGGACACGTCGGAATCGGTAATCGCGCCAACGCCCGACGACAAGACGCGCACGCGCACTTCGTCGTTGCCAATTTTGGCAAGCGCCTGAACGATGGCTTCGGCCGAACCTTGAACATCGGCTTTGACAAGAACCGGCAGTTCTGCAACCGATTGGTCGGCTTTGGCCTTGGCCATCAGCTGTTCCAACGTGGTCGCAGCCCCAACAGCGGCGCGGCGATCCTTAGTTGTCTTTTCACGGTAGGACGCGATTTCGCGCGCCTGTGCTTCGGTCTCAACAACGTTAAGCGTGTCACCCGCAGATGGGGTGCCAGAAAGGCCCAACACTTCGACGGGAACCGATGGCCCAGCCTCTGCTACGGTTTCGCCCTTGTCGTTGATCAGGGCACGAACCTTGCCCCACTGCTCGCCGACAACAAAGATGTCGCCTTTGCGCAGCGTGCCGTTTTGCACCAAGACGGTTGCAACAGGGCCGCGACCCACGTCCAACTTGGCCTCGATTACAGCGGCGCTGGCAGCACGACCGGGGTTGGCGCGCAGTTCCAGAATTTCCGCCTGAAGCGCGATGGCCTCTAGCAGGTTATCAAGACCCATGCCGGTTTTGGCCGAAACTTCAACGTCCTGCACATCACCCGACATCGCCTCAACAACGATTTCATGCTGTAGCAGATCAGTGCGAACCTTGGTCGCATCGGCACCGTGTTTGTCCATCTTGTTGATGGCAATGATCATCGGAACCTTGGCTGCTTTGGCGTGTTTGATCGCTTCAATCGTTTGCGGCATCACGGCATCATCTGCTGCAACCACCAGAACCACGATGTCGGTCACTTGCGCACCACGTGCCCGCATCGACGTAAACGCCGCGTGGCCAGGGGTATCAAGGAACGAAATCACGGCACCGCTGTCGGTTGTCACCTGATAAGCGCCGATATGTTGGGTAATGCCGCCCGCCTCGCCAGAAACGACGTTTGCTTTGCGGATCGCATCCAGCAGCGATGTTTTGCCGTGGTCAACGTGGCCCATGATCGTGACGATCGGCGGACGAACCACCAAATCTTCGTCGCGGTCAACAACCTGATCGATCACCTGTTCCACGTCTGCGTCCGAAACCCGAACCGTTTTGTGGCCAAACTCTTCGATCACCAGTTCAGCAGTATCGGCGTCGATGGATTGGTTCATCGTCACCATCATGCCCATTTTCATCAGCGACTTGACGACGTCGGCGGCACGCTCGGCCATCCGGTTTGCCAATTCTGAAACGACGATGGTTTCTGGAAGCTGCACATCACGCACTTGCTTTTCGGGTTTGTTACCCAAACCAAGCGCCTTTTGACGGGCCTTTTCCTGCTTGCGCTTCATCGCAGCCATGGAACGGGTCCGACCGCCCTCACCCGCAAGCGCGTCATTCAACGTCAGCTTGCCTGCGCGGCGACCTTCGTCGCCCTTGGCTTTTGCTGTCCGCTCACGCTCTTCACGCTCACGGTCAATTTTGCGCGGTGCCAAACCTGGCTTCGCACCAGCAGGACGCGCGTCGTCACCGGCAGCACCGGGAACGGCAGCTGGCGATGGGCGCGACCGTGACGCCGGTCCGGCAGGAGCGGCGCTGTCATTGCTTGACGCGGGACGCGCCGCCGTTGGTGCGGGCTCTGGTGCTGCGGGTTGTCTGCGCTGAGTGCCCAGAACGTCGGACTTGCGCTGAACAGCCTTGGCAGCGGCAGCGGCAGAAGCCTCGGCGCGAACACGCTCTTCTTCTTCCAGCTTGGCGCGGCGCGCGGCATCAGCCTGACGCTCTTCACGCTCTTTCGTCTCAATCTCTTCGCGTTTGCGTGCACGCTCTTCGTCGCGCGCACGGTCATCTTCGGCGCGGCGCGCCGCGTCTTCGGCTTCACGTGCCTTGGCGACACGCAACGCTGCAAGGCGGCGTTCCATCTCGGCATCAGAAATGCCGGCGGGTCGCTTGGACGGATCACCAAGATGCGAAGGCGCACTCGGTGCGGCACCTGCCGCACCCGGCTTTGCGCCCGGGGTTGGAACCACCACGCGCTTGCGTTTCGTTTCGACCACAACAGCGTGCGTCCGGCCGTGGCTAAAGCTTTGCTTCACCGAACCGGAACGAGGGGTTCCACCCAGGCCGAGGGGTTTTTTGCCGTCTGTATCGCTCATGCGTCCTACGTATCCTTAAAGGCGGTCTCGCCGCCATCCTGCTTAACGGTTTGCGCACGCAAACCGGAAAGCCTTGCCGCTTCCTCTACAACACGAGTCGTGAGTCCACCAGCCGCAAGCGCGGCGTGTATCGCACGTTCGCGACCGAAAGCCAAACCCAATTCCCCGGCAGACAAAATATCGATGTATCGACCTTCGCCGTCCGGGGCACGAAGCTTGGTTTTTCCGCGTTCCGAGCCGTCTGATGATTGAATAAGCACGCGTGCCTTATCTTTCATCAGCCAGTCTTTTACTTTTTCATACCCCATCACCGCGCAACTGGCCTTGCGAGCAAGGCTGATCAGATCAATCACCCGGCGGGTCAGCAGGGCCTCGCATAAATCGGCAAGACCTTCGGGCACTTTCACAGGTTGACGGGCAGCACGGGCGAACAGACCTTTGGTCGCCGCCTTTTCAATCATCGCCCGATCCGCAGAGACATAGAAACCGCGACCGGGCAAACGACCCAAGATATCGGGAACGATCATGTCTTCTGGCCCCAAACAAAAGCGGATGAGACCCGCTTTTGGCTGGCTTTCCCCGGAAACGATACATTTCCGTTCGGGATCGTCGTTCGTTTTTGCAAGGCCGCCGCGTGTCACGGACGTTTCCCCGAGACCTGAGATCAGGCCTCGGCCTCCTCTTCTTCTGCGACATCCGTCAAAGCGGACATCTCAGTTGGGTCAACCCAGCCCAGCATGACACGGGCGGTCATGACCAGATGCTGCGCTTCTTCCAGCGTCATCTCGAATTTCTCAAGCACGCCTTCGTCCTTCTTGCGTTGGCCATTTTCCGTGGTCCAGCCGCCCGCCAATTCCCAATCGGCGCAGGTTGCGAAATCTTCCAGTGTTTTGATGCCGTCATTGGCCAGCGCGACCAACATCGGCGGGGTCAACCCTTCAAAGTCGAACAGGCTGTCCTCGACGCCCAGCGCACGTGCAGCCTCAATCGCCTTACGGGTCTGTGCCTCAAGGTAGTCGCGGGCACGGGCCTGCAACTCGCCAGCCGTTCCCTCATCAAAGCCGTCAATCGACAGCAATTCTTCGGTTTCGACGTAGGCAACTTCTTCCAGATTGGTGAACCCTTCGGCAACCAACAGCTGTGCCATCATCTCGTCGATGTCGAGCGTGTCGATAAACAGCTTGGTGCGTTCGGCAAACTCGGCCTGACGGCGGGCTGATTCGTCGGATTCGGTAACGATATCAAGATCAAGCGCCGTCAACTGCGACGCAAGACGCACGTTTTGACCACGACGGCCAATCGCCAGCGACAACTGCTCATCCGGCACCACAACTTCGATCTTGCCGGTCTCTTCGTCGATCACAACCTTGGACACTTCGGCAGGCTGCAACGCGTTCACAAGGAACGTGGCCAAGTCTTGGTTCCACGGAATGATGTCGATCTTTTCGCCCTGCAATTCGTTGACAACCGCCTGAACACGGCTGCCGCGCATACCGACGCAGGCACCAACCGGATCGATCGAGTTGTCATACGAAATCACAGCGATTTTGGCGCGTGAACCCGGATCACGGGCAACAGCCTTGATCTCGATGATGCCATCATAAATCTCAGGCACTTCCATCTTGAACAGTTCGGCCATGAATTGCGGGTCGGTCCGAGACAGGAAAACCTGTGGACCGCGCGCTTCGCGGCGCACGTCCTTGATATAGCAACGGATACGGTCGTTCGGGCGATAGGATTCGCGGCCGATCTTTTCGTTGCGGCGCAGGATCGCTTCGCCACGGCCGATGTCGACGATGACGTTGCCATACTCTTCGCGCTTGACCTGACCGTTGATGATCGTGCCCTTGCGGTCTTTGAATTCTTCGTACTGACGGTCACGCTCTGCTTCGCGCACCTTTTGCAGGATCACCTGCTTGGCCGACTGCGCGGCAATCCGGCCAAGATCAACGGGCGGCACTTCGTCAATGATCTCGTCGCCAACAACAGGATCTTTCAAGTGATCCTTCGCCTGTTTGACGGTCAACTGCGCGTGGTGATTCTCGACGCCGTCATCTTCCACAACCGTGCGGATACGGGCAAAGGTGGCGCGTCCGGTCTTGCGGTCGATCTTCACCCGAATGTCCATGTCAGCGCCGTAACGCGACTTGGCCGCCCGTGCGAGGCTGTCTTCCATCGCCTGGATCACCAGTTCGGGATCGATCATCTTCTCACGTGCAACCGCCTCGGCGGTCTGAAGAAGTTCAAGCTGGTTTGCAGAGGTAATCGCCATCGGAATTCTCCCGCTTAGTGTTTGGTTACTTCGGGAGCGTCTTCTTCATCGCTCTCGGATGTTTCAATCTCGTCGAAGGCTGATTCGTCGATCACACCGCTGGCCTTTTTCTGGCGCAGCATTTCGGTGATCAGCTCATCTGTCAGAATAAGTTTGGCATCGGCCAGCCATTCAAACTGCAAGCCAATGGTCACAGCGCCGCCCGGCTCTTCGATCTCGACCAGCACTTCGTCGCCCTCAACACCTTGCAAGGTGCCCTTAAAGCGGCGGCGGCCGTCGATCAGTTCAGTGGTCTCGATCCGGGCCTCCCAGCCTTTCCACATCTCAAAATCCTTAAGACGGGTCAGCGGGCGGTCAATGCCAGGAGAGGACACTTCCAGCACGAAATTCTCTTCAATCGGGTCTTCAACGTCCAAAACTGCGGACACGGATGTTGAAATCTCGCCGCAATCATCAACTTCAATCCCGCCCTCGGGACGATCCGCCATGATCTGCAAAGTACGCACCGCACCGCCCATAAGACGAATGCGCACCAGTTCAAACCCCAGCCCCTCAATCACGGGGGTGACAATTTCCGCCAACCGGCGGTCCATCGCGGACTTTGCAATCAGATCAGACATGAGATGCCTTCAAAATGGGGATGCCTTAAAACAAAAAACGGGCCAACAGGCCCGCGTGTGACGATCGGTAGCTTTCGGTTTGGACCCGAAAGCAGCTGTTGACGTCGATATAGGCTGATCAAGCCGGCAATGCAAGACTAGAACCGTTCGGCACGCACAACCTGTGTGTCGGTGACCGAAACCACGCCGATGTGACGCTCAACCACACCAAACGCAGCGTCCAGCAGCGCGTCCAGACGGTCAGGGCGGATCAGACAGATCACAGCCACCATGCCCGCACGCCCGACTTGGCCTTCGCGGGTCCAACGGCCAGAACGCCCAGAGCCGCCCAAGACTGGCAGCACCGTAAAGCCGGTCACGCCCGCATTTTCAAGGGCATCGGTCAATCGCGATTCCATCGGCGCTTCGATGATGATTTCCACCCGTTTGGCGGCATGGGTCTGCATGGATCAGCCTCCGATAATCGCCGTTGCAACCGCCACATAGGTCGGGATGCCAACGGTCAGGTTGAACGGGAAGGTAATGCCCAATGAAAGGGTCAAAGAAATTGAGGGGTTCGCTTCGGGCAGGGCCACCCGCATCGCGGCAGGCACGGCAATATAACTTGCCGACGCCGCAAGCGTCATCATCAGCGCAGCCCCCCCTGGTGAAAGTCCGATGATCAACGCGACAGCCAGCCCCGCCACTGCCCCCAAAATCGGCATGACAACGCCAAAGACAACCGCGCCAAGGCTGATTACGCCGCGCGCGTCGCGCAAACCGCGCCCCGCGACCAGCCCCATATCCAGCAAGAACAGACACAAGACGCCCTGAAACGGTGCCACCACAAAGGCGCTGATCCGATCCATCCCCGCCTCGCCCGTCACCGCCCCGATTAAGAAGGCGCCGACAAGCAGCACGATTGAACCATTAAGCAAAATTTCATGCCAAAGCCGCGCATCCATCCGCACGCCGGCACCGCTGCGCGCCACCAACCACAACGCCGAGACAATCGCAGGGGCCTCCATCGCCGCTGCAACGGCGACCATATAGCCCTCGGAAGCGATCCCTTGGGCCGAAAGCACCGAGGTTGCGGTGACAAAGGTCACAATGGAAATCGATCCGTAATGCGCCGCCACCGCCGCCGCATCCAGCGCGCTAAGCCCGGTGGACATCCGCAGCAAAGCAAAGGCCAAAAACGGCAACAGGAAAGACAAAGCTATCCCACCCGCCATCGCGGCCAGCAAATGCCCGTCTATTCCATGGCCCGCGACAGCCACACCGCCCTTAAAGCCGATGGCAAACAGCAGATACAGTGACATCATCTTGGCCGCTGCCTCTGGCACCGACAGCTCCGACCGCGCGATCGACGCAAACAGCCCCAAGACAAAGCTCAGGATCATTGGCGTCAGCAAATTCTGCCCCGCAAGACTGAATATCTCGGTCAATTTGGCCCCATTTTCATTTGACAGTTTCCAGACACAAACGACGTAACGCAGACACAAAGATTGGCAAGCCCAAAAGGGTCAGGCCCGCATGAGCAATAGCATTTGCGCACGCGTTTAAGCCCCAACCCCTTTATCAAGGCGCAAGGGGCCCGCACGCGACAATCGCCTGCCCGAAGAATAAGCTTACAAAAAAGAGAGTGCCCGGAAAACGGGCAAAAAATGCGGGCATAAGCAGGTGCTACACTAAACGAGTTGCGCCCAGTGCCTTAAATCGCCTTCCCCCTGCCTGTGCTTGAGGCGTAAGCATCTAAGGACATCCTTAGGAAACGCGCATGCCCCCTTCTCTGACGCAGAATTTCACCAAAGGCGTGCTGCTTATCACCTTTGCCGTCATGCTTTTCGCGTTGGCGGACGTGCTGACGAAACACCTGACCATGCTCTATTCTGTCTCATTGGTTGTGGCGCTGCGATATGCGGTCAATCTGCTGCTTTTGGTCGGCTTTTATGCACCGAAACAGGGTCTGGCTCTGCTCAAAACCAATCGCACAACCTTGGTTCTGGTGCGGGCCGCCTGTTTGTCGGCGGCGTCCCTGACCATGGGCATTGCCCTGCGTTACATGCCCGTGGGGGAAACTGTGGCGATCATCTACATCTCTCCAATCATCGTGATGATTCTCGCCATCCCGTTTCTGGGTGAAAGGGTTCCGTTGATCGGCTGGATCGGCGCGGCTGTGGGGTTTTTCGGGGTTTTGCTGATCATGCGACCGGGGGCTGGGCTTAACCCGACCGGTGTCGCGCTGGCTTTGGTCAATGCGGGTTTCGCGGCCGCCTACGCGCTGTTGTCACGCACCTTGGCCAAGACCGAAACGACGCCCGCGCTTTTGTTCTACACGGCCTTGGTCGGCGTCTTGGCTTTTGGGGCTGCCTTGCTGTGGAACGGTTTGGGGCCGCTGCCGGTTGGATTTGATTGGATGTACCTCTTGGCCTTGGGCGCTTTGGCAACCATCGGGCATGTCCTGTTCACTTCTGCCTACAGAGAGGCACCGGCATCTTTACTGGCACCGGTGAACTATATGCACCTTGTTTGGGCAGGCATTTTGGGCTGGCTGGTGTTTGGCCACATGCCAGACGCGCTTAGCATGTTGGGCATGGGGCTGGTGGCCGCCGCAGGTGTGGCCGTGGCCCTGCGGTCACAATTTGCCAAACCCTAGCGGCGGCTTCGGCACCCTTAACCCTGTGTGATCACATACAGCTTGCGCACATGTTCAATCACCCGCCATTCGCCCTTCCATCCCAAAGGAAGGTTGATCGCGTCGCCCGGCCCAAGCCGAACTTTGCGGCCATCAGCATGAGTCATCTCAATCAGACCGCTGATAAAGTGGCAAAACTCTGACGAGGCGCTTCGATCTGCGGTAAATCGGCCGGGGGTGCATTCCCAGACACCGATTTCAATACGCCCGTCGGGGCTGTTCCACAGCGCGCGGCTTGCCTCGCGCTGCGCGCCTTCAAGTGAGGTGGGTTTTGCAGAAAGGGGGCCAAGCTCTGCGCCCGCCAATCCCAGAAATGCTGAAAGATCGATCATCTTACCCCCTTGGTGATGTCAATTGCCCCGGCTTGCGGGCGCAGGCGGTTCATCACGCCCACAAGGGCCGCACTGATCCCCGGTTCTGACAGCGCATGGCCTGCCATTGGCACCAGATGCAACCGCGCTTTGTCCCAACCTTGGGTCAATGTCCACGCAGACACGGGCGGGCAGATCATATCCAACCGACCCTGCACAATATCCGCGGGGATATGCGCGATGCGGTGCTTTTCTTGCAAAATCCAACCATCACATTCCAGGAACCCGGCGTTGATAAAGTAATGGTTTTCCAACCGCGCAAAAGCGCGCGCATAATCCGCAGGGCCGTCACCCATCACCGCATTGCTTTGAACAGAGGCCAAAGCATTCTCCCATGCGGTCCAAAGCCGGGCAAAACGGGTTTCTTCGGCCTGATCATTGGCAAAGAGACGCTTATGATAGGCGCTGATCAGATCATCGCGCTCTTCAGGGCCAACTGCGCCACTAAAGCGCGCCCACAGATCGGGAAAGAACACCCCGGCGCCACCGCCGTAAAACCAATCCAACTCTGACCGGGTCATCAAGAAAACGCCGCGCAGGGCCATATGCACCACGCGGTCTGGATATGTCAGCGCATAGATCAGGGCGAGTGTGGCCCCCCAGCTGCCGCCAAAAAGGATGAATTTTTCTATCCCCAAGACTGTTCTGATCATCTCTATGTCCGAGACCAGATGCCATGTTGTGTTATCTTCAATCGACGCGTGCGGCCGTGACCGCCCGCATCCCCGCTGATCAAACAGCACAATCCGGTAGACCGTGGGGTCAAAATAGCGCCGCATAGCCGGGCTGCACCCACCGCCGGGGCCCCCGTGCAACACCAAAACCGGCACGCCGTTGGGGTTGCCGCACTGTTCGACATAAACCTGATGGCTGATGCCCACCCCGCTACCCACGTCAATCATTCGCTGATCGAACGGCTCGATCGGCGGGTAAAGATAGTCGGCTGCGCTCTTTTGACCTAATCTGTGATCCATAATCACTCTATATAACGTATCAAACCTGCACCGCCAGATGGTGTAGCAGCGCGTGACCGCCTTAGGAGTTCTGATGACACATACCAGCACCATCGACCCTGCAGAAGTTGCCAAGTTTGAAGCAATGGCCGCCGAATGGTGGAATCCAAACGGCAAGTTCAAACCGCTGCATATGCTGAACCCCTGCCGTCTGGATTACATCAACACGCAAATCGCGGCGGAATTCGACCGTGACCTGTCCCA
The DNA here is from genome assembly GCA_013298675.1 of Rhodobacterales bacterium. Taxonomy (GTDB): domain Bacteria; phylum Pseudomonadota; class Alphaproteobacteria; order Rhodobacterales; family Rhodobacteraceae; genus JAAFU01. The sequence continues at coordinate 9,330 of JAAFIJ010000068.1, forward strand.
AGCAAAGCCCTTCGATGGATTGCGCATTTTGGATATCGGCTGCGGTGGCGGGCTTCTGTCAGAGCCTATGGCGCGGCTGGGGGCACAGATTGTTGGTGCAGACGCCGCCGCGCGCAACATTCCGGTGGCACAGCTTCACGCCGATCAGGCGGGGCTGATCATCGACTATCGCCATACCACCGCCGAAGATCTGGTCAGCGCTGGCGAACAGTTTGACGTCGTGCTGAACATGGAGGTCGTCGAACATGTGGCCGACCCTTTGACGTTTCTAACCACATGTCAGGCGTTGCTGAAACCAAACGGGATGATGATCTGTTCAACCCTTAATCGAAACGCAAAAAGCTTTGCCATGGCTATTGTCGGGGCCGAATGGGTCATGCGCTGGTTGCCGAAGGGCACGCATGACTGGGCCAAGTTCATCACCCCCGAAGAGTTGTATTCCCTTTTGCGCCAAGCGGGCCTTGAACCGGTCGATCGAAAAGGCATGGTTTTTAACCCGTTGGGGTGGAGTTGGTCCCTGTCGAGCCGTGACCTGTCGTGCAATTATGTGACCACAAGCATAAAACCAAACGCTGCCCAAAAGTAGCGCGGTCATGACCTGTCGGGATTTGCATATCTTTCGTGTGTCAAATCGGTCGGACAATACGCCGCCACGATGCCTTTTTGCCATGTATAATTGATGATTTGACGCCAAAATCGGCCAGATATGCCGAAAACAGTTGACCAGTTTGTCGAATGATACGACTCTCTTGTGACAGTCATTCCAACAAAAAAAGATAGGGGAAAGAAAGATGCGTAAGCTTTTGATTGCCGGGACAACGGTTATTGCTTTGACAGCCAGCGCGGCGCTTGCTGGCGGCGCGCCAGAAGTGATCATGGACGACAAAGAGGTAGCGGCAGGTGCATCTTCCAGCGCCGGCGGCATGCTTGTTCCGCTGATGCTCTTATTGTTGTTGGCGGCGGCCTTGTCGTCCAGCCCTGCTGCTCCAGCTCCATCAGGCACTTAAAACCGAGGAGCTTTTTGCTGCCTGAAAGCGATGCTTTCAACAAACTGAAAAGGGAAAGAAACATGCGTAAACTTTTGATTGCCGGGACAACGGTTTTTGCTTTGAC
>JAAFIJ010000069.1 GCA_013298675.1 Rhodobacterales bacterium
TGCGGCTACTGTGACAAACGTTTTGTCATCGACCGCGATCACGCACACGACGATCACTAACGAATGACGCGGTGGCTTTGGCGCAGCTTTGCGGGCCTTTTCGGGCTGCCAGCGCTGTTTGTTATCGCGGGATTTGTGGGCGCGCTGATCCCCGGCGCGCATGCCGATTTGGCACTAGGATCAGATCAGCGCATCGGCCTGATCCGCGGTCCTATCCACTTTGATTTCTTGCTGCCGCTGACTCCGCAAGTGCAAGACGCCTTTGGGTTTGCCACCAAGGATGGGTTGCAAGTCGCCCATCCGCAGGCCAAGTGGCTGGTGCTGGGCTGGGGCGCGCAAGGGTTTTACACAACCACCGGCGGCATGGCGGATATCAAGGCTTCTGTAGCCCTAAAAGCCGCACTTGGTGATGCGTCCGTCATCCGCTTGGATCTTGCGGGGGATCTGAAAGGCATCACCGGGGTCACATGGTTGGATCTGTCCAATGCCCAACTGTCCGTACTATTGGACGCCTTAGCCCAAGATTTGCTTCGGGGCAGTGGTGGCGCGGGCCATCCGGTATTGCTCACAGACCAAGGCCTTACCCAAAGCGATCTATTCTACAAATCTACCGAAAATTTCAGTCTTTTTCACACTTGCAACGCATGGGTGGGCGAAAAACTGCGCCAGATCGGCCTACCGCTTGGCGTCTGGACCCCGCTGCCGCAATCGGTGGAGTTGTCTTTGCGCCTGTTCAACTGATCGGAATGCTGTGATCGCCACATTGCAAATGTGCCTCATCCGTCAGACTGCCCTTTTTCAAGAACTCGATGACGTGTTCGCCTGACCACGCCTGAATAGGCGCATCTTTGGTGGTCAAGCCCTTGCCAATCGCTGTGCCTGTCTCACTGTCTTGCAGTAGGTAATAGACCGTCCCCGCCGTGTCATCATCGCAGGTGAAATCGGCTTGGCCGACGTTGACTGCGTTGGAATTGGTCCACATGCCAATGCACACGGCACCGGCGCTGGTCACGCCGTCCAAAACGCCAGTCCCACGACCAATCGCGCGTCCTTTGTACCAGCGGCCTTCATCCCCAAGACAGGCGAAGTTCAGCGAACAGGATGTTTCATCAGGCGTCACCTCACAAGGCAGATTTTCCTCGCTAAATGCCGGGAAAGCCGCGCTGATCATCGCAAAGACTGGCAGCAAACGCAGGAACATGGCAAACACCCTAATAACGGATCAGGAGGCGAGAATGAGCGAGAGTTTTGGCAAGGGCAATCACCTGCATCTGATCGACGGCTCGGCCTTTATTTTTCGCGCCTATCATGCCTTGCCGCCCCTGACACGCAAATCGGATGGCTTGCCAGTGGGGGCAGTCGCGGGGTTTTGTAACCTGTTGTGGGGCGAACTGACCGCAACCCGCAAAGAAACCGCACCGACCCATTTGGCGGTGATTTTCGATGCGGGGTCCAAGACCTTTCGCAACGATCTCTTCAAGGACTATAAGGCCAACCGCCCGGAATTGCCCGAGGATTTGCGTCCACAGTTCGCCTATACCCGCAAGGCGACAGAGGCGTTCAACGTCGTGTGCTATGAGCAAGATGGCTATGAGGCCGACGATATCATCGCCACCCTATCGCGCCGCGCACGTGAGGCGGGCGGCACCGTGACGATCATTTCATCGGACAAAGACCTGATGCAGTTGATCGGTGACGGGGTTGATATGCTCGACCCGATGAAGAACAAACGCATTGGCCCCGATGAAGTGTTTGAAAAGTTTGGCGTCGCCCCGAACCGGGTCGTCGATGTGCAATCCTTGGCCGGGGATTCGGTGGATAACGTTCCCGGCGCACCGGGGATCGGGATCAAAACCGCCGCGCTGTTGATCCAGGAATACGGTGATCTCGACACTCTTTTGGCCCGTGCGGGTGAAATAAAGCAACCCAAGCGGCGCGAGGCGTTGCAAGACAATGCCGATCTGATCCGCATTTCCCGCCAACTTGTGTCGCTGGACGGCGATATGCCGTTGGACCTGACTTTGGAAAGCCTTGTGCTGAAATCGCCAGAGCCAGAGGTGGTGATGGGGTTCCTCAAGGAAATGGAATTTCAGACCATCGCCAAACGTGTAGCGGAAAAGCTGAAAGTTTCGGCCCCTATCTTGGACGAAGGGCGCGGCATGCATGTTGAAGGCGCGCATGACGCGGCCGAGGCTAAGGCGCAGTTGCCGTTCGACCACGCGCTTTATGAAAACATCAACACCATAGCGCAGCTGGACCGATGGATCGCAGATATCCGCGATATTGGGCATGTTGCGGTTGATACCGAAACCACAAGTCTGGATGAAATGCAGGCCGAACTGGTGGGCATCTCGCTGTGCGTTCATGCTGGCCGCGCCGCCTATATTCCGCTGGGCCACAAACAGGGCGGTGGAGATCTGTTCGGCTCCTCTGATCTGTCACCGGGTCAGTTGCCCATTGCCCAAGTTCTTGCCGCGTTGAAACCCGTGTTGCAAGACGCGGCCGTGCTGAAAATCGGTCAGAATATGAAATATGACTGGAAGATTTTCGCCCGCTACGACGTTGAGATCGCCCCATTTGACGACACGATGTTGCTAAGTTCGGCCATGCAGGCGGGATTGAACACCCACGGTATGGATGCGCTGTCTGAGAAGTATCTGGGCCACCAACCGATCCCGATCAAGTCCCTGTTGGGCAGTGGCAAGGCGCAGGTCACCTTTGACCGGGTGGCAATTGATGACGCTGTCAAATACGCCGCCGAAGACGCCGATGTCACCTTGCGTCTGTGGCAATTGTTCAAACCTCAACTGCACCGCGCGGGCGTAACCACGGTTTATGAGACGCTGGAACGCCCTTTGGTGCCGGTTCTGGCGCGCATGGAAATGGCGGGTATTCAGGTCGACCGCGATACCTTGTCGCGAATGTCCAACGCATTTGCCCAAAAAATGGCCGGGCTGGAGGTCGAGATTCAAGAGGCGGCAGGCCAGCCCTTTAACGTCGGATCCCCCAAACAATTGGGCGAGATCCTGTTTGATAAACTGGGGCTGCCGGGCGGCGAAAAGGGCAAAACCGGTGCTTATGGCACGGGTGCAGATATTCTAGAGGACCTCGCCACCGAACACGCGTTGCCGGGGCTGGTGCTTGACTGGCGCCAGTTGGCCAAGTTGAAATCAACCTATACCGACGCGCTGCAAGACCATATTAACCCTGACACCAAACGGGTGCACACCAGCTATTCCATCGCGGGGGCGATCACCGGGCGTTTGGCGTCAACTGATCCGAACTTGCAAAATATTCCCGTGCGCAGCGAAGAAGGCCGCCGCATCCGTGAGGCCTTTGTCGCGCCCAAGGGACGCACGCTGGTCAGCCTTGACTATAGTCAGATCGAGTTGCGGATTTTGGCGCATGTGGCTGATATCGCGTCCCTTCAACAGGCATTCAAGGACGGGGTCGACATTCACGCCCTGACCGCCTCAGAGATGTTCAACGTGCCCTTGGATCAAATGACCAGCGACGTGCGCCGACGCGCCAAGGCGATCAACTTTGGCGTCATCTACGGCATTTCCGGCTTTGGCCTTGCACGCAACCTGCGCATTCCACGGGCCGAGGCGCAGGGCTTTATCGACCGCTACTTTGAACGCTTTCCGGGGATCAAGGAATACATGGCCGAAACCGTGCGCTTTGCGCAGGCCAATGGCTATGTGCAAACCCTGTTTGGCCGCAAGATCCATACACCAGAGATCAACGCCAAAGGCCCCGGCGCGGGCTTTGCCAAACGTGCCGCGATCAATGCACCCATCCAAGGCACTGCCGCCGATGTAATCCGCCGCGCCATGATCCGTATGCCCGACGCCATCGCAGGAATTGATGCAAAGATGCTGCTGCAAGTGCATGACGAATTGCTGTTTGAGGTTGAAGACAGCGCTGTCCCGGAATTGATCCGGGTCGCCAAAGGCATCATGGAGGGTGCCTCACACCCCGCGGTACATCTAAAGGTGCCGTTGACGGTCGAAGCGGGAACGGGGGCATCATGGGCGGCAGCACATTAGTTGGCGCCATTCCCTTTGTGACGCCCGAGGATTGGGCGGCATGGTTGGCCGATCATCATGCCAACCGAGACGAAGTTTGGGTCAAAATCTACAAGAAAAGCTCTGGCATCCCGTCGATTGACTGGGCGCAAGCCGTGGTCGAGGCCTTGGCTTGGGGTTGGATCGACGGCGTGAAAAAGTCGGTGTCAGAAACCGAATGGGGTCAGCGGTTTACACCGCGCCGGGCGGGCTCTGCATGGAGCCAAACTAACCGCGCCCATGCAGAACGTCTGATCGCCGAAGGCAGGATGCGCCCGGCCGGACTTGTCCATGTCACAGCCGCCCAAGCCAATGGCCGCTGGGACAGCGCCTATGCGGGGTCTGCCAAAGACATGCCCGAAGATTTCCTTCAAGCCTTGGAAGAGGGTCCGCAGGCCGCGCGCGATGAATACGCCGGTCTAAACGCCCGCAACCGCTATGCAATCTATTACCGTCTGACCACCGCCAAGCGCCCAGAAACCCGCGCCAAAAGGGTGGCTGAATTCATTGCCCGGCTGGAAGGCGGGATGACAATCCTCTGATGGCTGGTCCTGCCCTTCCGCATATAACAATCCAGAACCGGGCCGCCCTGCGCGACTGGCTTGGCGCACACCACAACAGTTCGGGCAGCGTCTGGCTTGTAACTCACAGACGCCCGCATCCCGACCATCTGCCCTATGAGACCTTGGTAGAAGAACTGCTCTGCTGGGGCTGGATCGACAGCTTGCCCAAAGCCATATCTGCCGAATTTTCCGCCCTGCTGATTGCGCCAAGAAACCCAAAGTCTGCATGGTCTGCCGTAAACAAAGCGCACGCCGAACGGGCCATCGCCGCGGGTGCCATGACCGCAGCCGGTCTGGCCAAGATCGAGGTGGCGCGCGCCAGCGGCATGTGGGATTTCCTGAATGATGTCGATGCGTTGATTGACCCGCCGGACCTGACCGCCGCGCTGCAGGGCACGGCCGCCGAGGTTTGGGCCAGCCATCCGCGCAGTATCCGGCGCGGGGCTTTGGAATGGATCAAGACCGCCAAAACTGCCCCCACCCGTGCTGCCCGCATTGCCGAAGTGGCCAGCAGCGCAGCACAGGGGCTGCGGCCAAAACCGTTTCGCCGCCAGAGCATGTCTGGTATGAATTGAATCGAAAATCGCTGCCTCTCGCTGATGCGCGAACGCGTTTCTCGATCAGTCTGTTTCCATATAAACTAGGCGGGTTTTAGGCGCGATCAATCCTGACCTGAAAGCAATTGTTGCGCGCCGAGCGCACATGCAGATAGGCCACTTCGGCATCGCCGAACCGCGCCTCTGCCTCCTCCAACAATGCAGGTGTGGCCACCACCGCGCCCGTGCCATAGACGATGCGGTCATCGGTCCCATAGCCGCGAAGGATGTAATCGGGGCTGTCCAGTACCTGGGGCAGCGTCGTTCCACCGCCCGGCCCACATGCGTCAGCGCACAGAAAGATCGGGCCAATCTCGGCATAGGGTTGGGGTTCGGGAAAAGGTCGATGTGCCAAGATCAACATCGGCGCACCTTTGGGGATCATTGTCATGCAATGTCGGCAAGGGTTACCGCCGCCATCAGAAAGGCCCCGCTCGGGCGCTTGACCATTGGCATCTGGCCCACCCGCCTGATAGGCGCGCACAGTTTCTGTTGGAATTGGGGTAAATCGGATCATGGGGGCCTCTGACTCTTTGGGTTGATCTCAGCTTGCAGCCAAAGCTGCGCCAAGACGACCCGAAAGCTGCGGATTACTTTAGCACCAGCGGTCCCATCGCCCGACCACCCAAAATATGCAGATGGTAATGCGGCACTTCTTGCATGCCGTGCGCGCCCGCGTTGGTGATCGCGCGGTAACCCTTGCCGGTAGAACCATCGCCAGGGGCGACACCGACCATGGCGCAAACCTGTGCACAGGCGCGGTGGAAATCGACCAACTCTTCGGCGCTCGCCTCGGCTGCGAAATGGTCGAATGTCACATAAGCCCCTTTGGGGATCACAAGAACATGCACCGGTGCGGCCGGGTTGATGTCATGAAACGCAAGGCTATGTGGGGTTTCAAGCACTGTCTTGTTGGGAATTTCACCGCGCAGAATACGGGCGAAAATGTTCGTCGGGTCATAGTGATAGGTCATCGGATCAATCCACGTAAAGGTATTCGGTGTTCACAATCTGACGGGCAAGGTCAGGTGTGACGTTCAGAAAATCGGCCAAAGCGACGCTGTTTTCGGCCAGGGCCGCACTTTGCCGAATGCGGTACAGATTGGCAAACCCCGCATCTCGGATCTGATCGCTTTCAAATTTGACATCATAGCGAATGGTCGGCAACAGCCGATCAATGGTCTGCTGTGGCGTCCCGTCCCCTGCAAGCCCCACCCGTTTGGCATGGCCGATCAGATATTCATCCGTAAAGTCGCATTCGATTTCCAGCAAACGGACCTTGGCCTTGTCGTTGAAAAAATCATGCATCAGATCAACGTTCGCAGGATCAATGCAAAAGATCATCTGATCGGTCTTCCAATAGTCAAACAACATCCGAACCAAGGCGCGGCGGTGGCGGGTGCGCTTTTCCAACGTTGTCTCAATGCCACCAAGATCAGGCAAGGACGCAGCTTCTTCATTGAAGATATAGTCTAGGGCCGGCAGGTTTGTGACCTGTCGCATCCGTTCCACCATGCGTTTGGCCACATGCCATTTCTTGCACGTCACCATCATCAACGTGCGTTCGCGGCCAAGTGTACTTTCAGTTTCCCAGAACCGCGGGGCAAACCGCCGCCCGATCCGACCACGACCCGTCAGAAACTTGAACAGTCTTCGACCTTCGTTTGAAATGGTAAAGGGCACACCTTTGGCCGAGTACAGCTTGCCCAACCGCTCTTTCAGATCGCTCGCTTCGGGGCTGATCTTGCGGGCGAACAGATAATCCTGACTGATCAGCAAATCGTAGTGGTCGTTGTAAAAGGTCACAGGCATGCCGTAGTCGGTAAACATTAGGAACGTCAGCGTGCGGCTGCGAATTTCAGCCTCTGGCACAAGATGGCGGACAATGGTTTGAAAGAACGTCTCATCAGGAATCCAAGTTGTCGCAAAAAACCGCATGACATCTTTGCGCTTTTTGCAAAACTCCAGCACCCATTCAACCGTTCGCCGACGCAAACACCACCATTGACTGCCGATCTGCATCACAAGATCTGCGGGGATTTTCCGCTCTAGCCCGAGTGACTTTTGCCATTTCATTGAGGCATAGAACAACGCCTTGTTCTTACGCTCGTTAAAGTAATGGCGATAGATCAGCCGCTCTTCTTTGATCCCGGTCTTGATCCAGTTAGAATTAAAGAAATCAAAGCTTTCGATATAGTCCACGTCTGTGCGGTCCAGAAAATCATGCGCAAACTCTGCAGATTTGATCGGCATGCAGTCGCCCGACAACATGTAAAAATGAGTAGCATGAGGAAAGGCATCGACAGCAGCGCCGGTCGCTGCAAGCGTGGCTTGAACCAAACTCCATGCCCCCCAGCCGCATTTGTACCTTTTGGCGGCAAATGCCACAGATTTATTGCCACTGAGTGCGGCTTTGATCTTTTCAAAATCGTCACGACTGGAATTTGCATCAAAGTGTATCGACAAGAAGTCGCCAGCGGCGGTCAAGCGTTGTGCTTGTGCAATGACACCCAACGGGTCCTTGTGACACAAAAGAATGTAAGCGATTCTTGCCATTTCAGAAACAGTATACCTATAGTGCCGCGATTGTTTCTTAATTTAGCGTCATTAGACATTGAAATGACAGCGTTAGTTTGTTTATTTCTGAAACAGAGTTCCCCGCTCCGACGACTGGCAGCATAAGGACGATTGGAGTTTGTAAGATGGGTTTTCCCGGAACCTGGATGACCGAGAGCGAAAGCGTCGTGTACCGTGTCGTGCCGAAGTGTGCCTGTTCAACCATCGGGCAGATCATGTTTTATTCCGACCATGGCACCTTCTTTGATGGCGACATCCATGACGCGACCACGGGCCTGCACAAATGGGCGCTTGAGCCAAGCCAAGCCCTGATTGAGAATAATGTAAAGTCGCACAAATCTTATGCGTTCACCTGCGTCCGCAACCCTTATACGCGGATATTGTCGTCGTTCTTTGACAAGATCTGCGGGATTCAGCGCAACGGCAAACGGTATCGTGGAAATCTGGTGCCCCTGTTGACGCAAAAGTATGGCATCGAAGTGGGCGGGGATGATGGCAAGCAAGAGTTTGACCAGATTGCCAGTTTCCGCCGCTTTTTGCTGTTCGCGCGCGATACCATCCGGTTCAAGAAACCGATGGAGCCTGACATTCACTGGTCGGCCATGTCGGGCCATGTGTCGACATTCATCGTCAACGGCGGGCGGTACGACAACATTTTCTTTACTGAGAAATTCGATGAAGGCATGGCCTCGGTTTTGAAAAACATCAAGACCAAGCACACGATCGATCTTAAAAGGATCCCGAAGTTCAACGAAAGCGAAGGGCACGGGCCCAAGCGGGCACATCCGGTGGAAGATTACTTTGACGATTTGTCAAAGCATCTGGTGTGGGAAATCTACAAACGGGATTTCCAACTGTTCAAGTATGACTTTGAAAATCCGGGCAACAAAATGCCGCTGGCAGAGGTTGATCTGGACGAAGTTCACGCCAAACTGGGCGACTGAATGCTGGAGGGATAACCCCAGAGCAAACGTAATCCAATTGCGCCCAGTGCTGACGCACTGGGCATTCTCTTTGCCTCATGGTGCGGGCTTTCGCCCGCGCCATTCAGGATGAGACGCGCATCACGATCTTGCCAATATGCCCTTCGCTTTCGATGCGCCAATGCGCTGCTGGCGCCTCTGTCAGTGCAAACTCGCTGTCGATGACGACCCGAAACGCACCGCTTTCGATCAACGGCCAAACATGCGTTTCAACCTCGGCGGCAATGCGCGCTTTGGCTTGATCCGATTGCGGGCGCAAGGTTGATCCTGTGATCGTCAAGCGCCGCATCATCACTTGGGCAAAGTTCAACTCTACCTTCGGGCCTTGCAAGAAGGCGATTTGCACCAGCCGCCCATCATCCGCCAGCGCCTTGATATTGCGCGGCAAATACGGGCCGCCGACCATATCAAGGATAAGATCTGCCCCGCCTAGATTTTGCATCACGTCGACAAAATCATCGTTGCGATAGTTCAGGCAACGCTCTGCGCCCAATCCCTCTACCACGCGGCATTTGTCATCTGTGCCTGCTGTCGCAAAAACCCGTGCGCCCAGCGCGCGTGCGATTTGCACCGCCGTGGTTCCAATACCCGACGAACCGCCATGTACCAAGAACCGCTCGCCCGCGCGCAAGCCACCACGCATCACCATGTTTGACCAAACGGTAAAGCAGGTTTCGGGCAAGCAGGCCGCCTCGCGCATAGACAAACCTTTGGGAATGGGCAGGGCGTGCGCCTCGTGGCACAGAGCGTATTCGGCATAACCCCCGCCCGGCAACAAGGCGCAGACCTTGTCGCCAATCTGCCAGCGGGTCACACCGGGACCAACAGCCACCACAGTGCCAGACGCCTCTAGCCCCGGCAAAGGCGACGCACTTGCGGGCGGGGCGTAAGCGCCTGCGCGTTGCAACGCGTCAGGTCGGTTCACCCCGGCATAAGCGATGCGGATGATGATCTGCGCATGGCCCGGCAATGGGACGGGCACTGACACCGGCTTCAGGACATCCGGCGCCCCCGGCGCAGAGATTTCCATTGCCAACATCGAGTCGGAAAGTGTCATGGCCTAGCCCCCTTCAATGTGAATTCCGCCCGGGAAGATCCTGCACCCCTTGTGGCGCAGTAATCCTTTCCAAAATCTTGAGAGGCCCGTCCATCATTGCTTTGGTCAGCGGGTTTGTCTTTGCCCGCGCCTTGGCTTTTTCAAACTGCATCACATTTTCAATGCGACGGTCCAAAAAAGCCCAGCTGTCTTGATCATCGGCACTGGTATCGCCTAACCAGTAAAGAACGGTCGAGGCGTAAACCGCGCTTAAGGTCGTGCGCTTGGTGTACCAATTCACATCGCGAGATGTGTCACCCAAGGCGTTCCAGACCGCATCTGCCGTGCCCCAGATCAGGCCAGCCCCCTCTATCGCATGATGCGGCATTCCAAAGAGGACAGAGCCGCGGCGGACCAGCTCTTTATCGGCCCGTTGAAGGCGCAGTTTGACAGCCAAAGTCACCCGTTGGCGAATGCCGAGGTCTGTCTTGGGATGTGAAAAATAGTCTTCGCTCATTTGCCAGTCGCCGCGTTTATGGTAAGCGACCGCCAGGTCAATGCCG
>JAAFIJ010000007.1 GCA_013298675.1 Rhodobacterales bacterium
CGGGCGTCGGCGATCGTGGGGGTCAGACCGCGCGCCTCTAGCGCCTCGGCCGCCTTTAGCACCTCTGCCAAACGGGTGCCAAAGGACAGGATCGCGACCCTGCTGCCTTGGCGGATCATGCGGCCCTTGCCAATTTCAAGCGGAACACCGCGCGCGGGCATTTCCACGCCCATGCCTTCGCCGCGTGGATAGCGAAACGCGATGGGGCCGTCATTATGGGCCGCAGCCGTGGCCACCATATGCACAAGTTCCGCCTCATCCGCCGCAGCCATCACCACAAAACCGGGCAGGTTGGCCAGGAACGCCACATCGAAAGCCCCGGCATGCGTGGCCCCGTCCGCACCGACAAGCCCTGCCCGGTCAATGGCAAAGCGCACGGGCAGGCGCTGAATCGCGACGTCATGGACCACTTGATCATAGCCGCGCTGCAAAAAGGTCGAATAGATCGTGCAAAAGGGTTTCATCCCCCCGGCCGCAAGGCCTGCGGCAAATGTCACCGCATGCTGTTCGGCAATGCCCACGTCAAAGGTGCGCTTGGGAAAGCGCGCGCCGAACAGATCAAGCCCGGTGCCATCGGGCATCGCTGCTGTGACCGCGACGATCTTGTCGTCCAGCTCTGCCTCACGGATCAAGGACTGCGCAAACACCTTGGTATAGCTGGGGGCGTTTGACGGTGATTTCTTTTGCTCACCCGTCAGCACATCGAATTTGGCGCGCGCATGGCCCCGGTCAGCGGCCATTTCGGCGGGGGCATATCCTTTGCCCTTTTTGGTCAGCACATGGATCAACATCGGCCCGGTGGCGCGGGCATGAACAGTGCGCAGCACCGGCAGCAGTTGATCAAGGTCGTGGCCGTCAATTGGACCCACATAAGAAAAGCCAAGCGATTCAAACAGCGTACCGCCCACGGCCATGCCTTTCAGCATTTCCTTGGCCCTGCGAGCACCCTCTTGCAAAGGTTCCGGCAGCAGAGACACCATGCCCCGCGCCGCCGATTTCAGATCATGAAACGGTTGACCCGCGTAAATGCTGGACAGGTAAGACGACATCGCACCCACGGGGGGGGCAATACTCATTTCATTGTCGTTTAGGATCACGAACATGCGCCGCTTTAGATGGCCTGCGTTGTTCATCGCCTCAAACGCCATGCCAGCCGACATCGACCCATCACCGATCACAGCCACCGCATCGCCCGGGTCACCGCCCAATTCCGCCGCCATGGTAAAGCCCAAAGCCGCAGAGATTGAGGTTGAGGAATGCGCTGCACCAAACGGGTCATAGGGGCTTTCCGACCGTTTGGTGAAACCGGACAACCCGCCTTCGGTCCGCAGGGTGCGGATACGGTCGCGCCGCCCGGTCAGAATTTTATGCGGATAGCACTGATGCCCGACATCCCAGATGATCTTGTCGCGCGGAGTCGAGAATACCGCGTGCAGGGCCACGGTCAATTCAACCACGCCCAGGCCCGCGCCCAAGTGACCGCCCGTCACCGACACCGCCGAGATGGTTTCCTGACGCAATTCATCCGCCAGTTGGCGCAGGTCACGGTCCGACAGCGCCTTCAAATCTGATGGCAGCGTGACCCGGTCTAGCATGGGGGTATGAGGTTTATCTGCCATTGCTCTCTCTTAGCTTTCCCGCGAGATAACGAAGCGGGCGCAGTCAATCAAGTTCCTTGCGGCCGCGCCGTATGGCGACAGATGATCACAGGCCTCTTGCGTCAGTTGGGTGGCACGCGCACGCGCCGCATCCAGTCCCAAAAGTGAGACAAACGTCGCCTTGCCCGCGTCGGCATCTTTTTGCAAACGCTTGCCCGCAATGGCCGCGTCACCCGTCACGTCCAAAATGTCGTCAGCGATTTGAAACGCCAGCCCAAGTGCGGCGGCATAGGCGCGCAGCGCGGATGGATCGTGGCCTGCCAAATGCGCCCCCGCCTCTGCCGACCACGCGATCAGCGCCCCGGTTTTGCCCGCCTGCAACCGGGTGATCTGATCAAGCGTCAAAGGCGCAGGCGCTGTTTCAGCTGCAATATCAAGCGCTTGCCCCAACACCATTCCGGCGGCCCCGCTTGCCCGTGCAAGACCTGCCACCAGCGTGATACGCGTCTCGGCTGCACCAAGGGCCGGATCAGTCAACAGTTCAAACGCAAGGGTTTGCAGCGCGTCGCCTGCAAGGACCGCTGTCGCTTCATCCCATGTCACATGAACCGTGGGCAGCCCGCGCCGCAACATGTCGTCGTCCATGCACGGCAGGTCATCATGCACCAATGAATAGGCGTGCAATGCCTCAACCGCGGCAGCAGCAGAAATGGACGTCGCGGGCGAGACGCCCAACATGCGCGCGGATTCAAGAACCAGAAATCCCCGCATTCGTTTGCCACCCTGAACAGCATAGCGCATGGCCTGCATCACTGGCTCTGCGCCGTAAGCGAGCAAGGCCGTGTCCAGCCGCGCCTGTATCAGACGTGCATCTGCGGTCAGAGTGGCAGAAAAGGTCACATCCCCTCCACCGGCGTGGTGCCGATGGCGCGGCCCTCGGCGGCGCGGATCAGTTCAACTTTGGCTTCGGCATCTTTCAACTTGCCCGCGCAATGCGCCTTGAGAAGCGCGCCGCGTTCGTACAAGGCAATCGACTGTTCCAGTGCCACTTCGCCGCGTTCCAGTTGGCCAACGACGGTTTCCAAAGCAGCCATAGCTTCTTCAAAGCTTAACTCAGCTACGGGTTTCTCGGTCATTTGCCACGCTCCTTCAATACGCCCACATGCGCCGCGACCGAAGCCGCGAGTGCTGGCAGATCATAACCGCCCTCTAAACAGGATACCACCCGGCCATCACAGCATTCTGCCGCCAGATCGCAAATCTGATGGGTCAGCCACGCATAGTCGTCGGTTTGCCATTCCAAACCCGCCAAGGGATCATCCTGATGCGCGTCAAAACCTGCAGAGAGCAGAATCAAGTTGGGTTTCCACTTGGCTACGGCAGGCAAAATTTCGGTGCTATAGGCCGCGCGCATCGCCGCAGAACCTGACCCTTGGCGCAAAGGTACATTCAGGATCTGGCCATGCGCGCCACGTTCTGCACGACTGCCCGTGCCGGGGTAAAGCGGCATCTGATGGGTCGAGGCAAAGAAACAACGCGCCTCATTCCACATCAAATCCTGGGTGCCGTTGCCATGGTGCACATCAAAATCAAGGATCGCGACGCGCTGCAATCCATGTTGATCCAACGCATGTTTGGCAGCAATGGCCACGGTTCCGAACAGACAAAAGCCCATCGCGGTTTCGGTTTCGGCATGGTGGCCGGGCGGCCTGCAGGCGACAAAGGCCGTCTTGGCATCGGTTGTCAAAACGGCGTCAACGGCCGCGCAAGCCGCGCCAACCGCGCGCATCGCCGCATCATAGGACCCGGGCGAAAGGGATGTGTCCCCGTCAAGTTGAATCCACCCTTGGGCAGGCACCGCCGCACGCACCCGTGTGACATAACCCGCAGGATGGCACCGCAGGACTGCGGCCTCTGGTGCAAGCGGTGCTGCGCGCCGATCAAGCGTCATCCCTTCCAAGGCAGCCGCAATCACAGACAATCGCGCCACCTGTTCGGGGTGACCCGGCGGGGTGACGTGGCCTGCAAAGGCATCATGGGTATAAAGCAGCGCCAATCGAATAACTTTCTTGTTTGCCGGTAAGGGGAGAGGTCAAGATCCAAGCCCTAATCAGGGCGCAGCAAATACCCCTCGCCCCGCACCGTTTGCAAATAGCGTGGCTGTTTGGGGTCGGCCTCAATCTTGCGGCGAAGTCGGGTGATCTGCACATCGACAGCACGCTCTTGGCCACTTGCCTGCGTGGCGTCCACGCTGTCAGTTGCCTCATTCGGCATGTCGCCTGCCAATTTGTCGCGCGCAATAGCCTCACCGGGTTTCAGGGCAAACAGACGCATCAGCGCAGCCTCTGTTGCAGTCAGACGGATCTGATCCGCCCCACGCCACAGTTCGCCCCGGTCCATGTCATAACGCACCTCACCCATATGAAGTACCTTCGGTGCGGGTGCGGCGGCAACACTTGGCACCCGGCGCAAAATCGCATTGATACGCAGCAACAGCTCTTTGGGTTCAAACGGCTTTACAAGATAATCATCCGCGCCCGCCTCTAACCCCTCTATGCGGTTAGTGCTTTCGCCTTTGGCTGTCAGCAACAGGATCGGCACCGTCATTTTGCGGCGCAAATCGCGGGTCAAGGAAATGCCATCCTCGCCGGGCATCATCACATCCAGCACCAGCATATCAAATTCCAGCCCCCCCAAGAGACGGCGCGCTTGGGCCGCGTCACGGGCGATCGATACCAAAAACCCGTTTCGGATCAGGAATTTCTGCAGCAAGCCACGGATGCGTTCATCATCATCGACAACAAGAAGATGGGGCTGGGGATCGCTCATTGTGGAGTCTCTTTCAAACCTTGGTACTGCCGTCGCAATTCCGGATCCATCATCGCCTCTAACACTGTGCGAAAGCCCTGTACGGCTTGCGGCCCGGCGGCGCGGTAGGCTGTGCGCATCCGCACGCGTTGGGCGTCTGACAGGCTCCGCTCCAAGGCAGCGCCTTTTTCGGTCAGATACAGATGACGCTCACGTTTGTCTTTCTTGCCCACCCGCGCCTCGACAAGACCATCGTCGAACAGGCTGCGCAAGACGCGGTTCAGCGATTGCTTGGTCACACCCAAGATGGTCAAAAGATTGCCAACGGTCGTGCCCGGACTGCGGTGGACAAAATGCACGGCGCGGTGATGGGCGCGCCCGTAATCAAGGCTCGACAGAATGCGGTCAGGGTCGGCGGTAAATCCACGGTAGGCGAAGAACATCGCCTCAATGCCCTTGCGCAACTGCTCATCCGTAAGGAACAGCAACCCTTCGCCGCCGTTGTTCTCTGCCATTTCAGCTCTCCGCGATTTCGGGCATTTTATGTCAGCTGTGTTGACATTCCAAGACATAACCGTAAGGTCGCAATCGATTTGGCGCAAGATTATGTCCGAAACGGACCAATTTGGCGCAACATTCACAAATATGAGGACTATGATGGCTGGATACGATGACCGCGACGGAATGATCTGGATGGACGACAAGCTGGTCGATTGGCGTCAAGCGAACGTCCACATTCTGACCCACGCGCTGCATTATGCGTCAGCGGTGTTTGAGGGTGAGCGCTGCTATAACGGCAAGATTTTCAAATCACGAGAGCACTCGGCTCGACTGCAAAAATCAGGCGAGTTGCTGGATATGCCACTGCCATTCTCGGTAGATTACATTGAGGCCGCCAAGGCCGCTGTCCTCCAGGCGAATGGCCTGACCGACGCCTATGTGCGCGCAATCGCCTGGCGCGGTGCCGGCGAAGATATGGGCGTGGCGTCCAAGCGCAACCCGATCCGCCTTGCCGTTGCCGCATGGACATGGGGCAATTACTATGGCGACGCAAAGTTCAAAGGCGCAAAGCTGGATATCGCCAAGTGGAAGCGCCCCTCACCAGAAACCATTCCCCATGCGGCCAAAGCATCGGGCCTTTACATGATCTGCACGATGTCCAAACATGCGGCAGAGGCCAAGGGCTGCTCTGACGCGATGATGTTTGACTACCAAGGCTATGTGGCCGAAGCGACGGGTGCGAACATCTTTTTCGTCAAGGACGGCGAGGTGCACACTCCGCTTGCCGACGGCATTCTAAACGGCATCACCCGCCAGACGGTGATCGGCATGCTCCGCGCTATGAACGTCAACGTGCACGAGCGCCGGATTGAAGCGCATGAGCTGGAAGGGTTCCAGCAGTGCTTTCTGACCGGCACCGCCGCCGAAGTGACCCCAGTGGGCCAAATCGGCGATTTCATGTTCGAGGTGGGCGATCTGACCAAACGCGTCGCGACCGATTATGAGGCGTTGGTGCGGGCATGATGCCCACACCAACCCATCAGCTTTCGCGCATCGCCGTCGAGAAGTAATCGGTAAACGGTTTAAGGAAATAGGCCATCGGGCTGCGCAAGCCGGTCTGAATAAATGTCTCAACGGGCATCCCCGGCAACAGGGTTTGCCCGTTCAGTTTAGCCAACTCTCCCTCATCCAGCACAATCTCGGCCCGGAAATAGGGGGCTTGGGTGCGTTGATCCGTCAGCGCATCGGCCGAGATGCTGGAAACGTGGCCGTTAAGTTGCGGCGTCGTGCGCCCGGATAGCGCCGAAAAGGCGATATGGACCGCTTGACCCGGGCGGACCTCATCAATGTGCAGAGGCATCACTTGCGCCGAAATCACCAAGGGGCGGTCCTGCGGAATGACATAGAGAATAGGTTCGGCCGGGCGAATAACGGACCGCGGGGTCGTGACCGACAGGCCCAGCACGATACCAGAACTTGGCGCGCGAATATCCAACCGCTCTATCCGTTCCAGAACCGCACGGCGCCGTTCTGAAAGTTCAAGCGCCTGCCCACCCACAGTGCGCAGCTCTGTACCGGCGGTTTCCCGACGCACGGCGGCAAGGCGCAAGATTTCAAGGGCGACCTCTGTCGCGCGTCCTTCTGCCTCGGCTTTTGCGGCTGTCAGTTTACCCAGATCGCCCATCAGCTGCGCTTGCCCGCGTTGCAGTTCCATCACACGACCCGCTTGGGTAAGGCCCTTGGCCAACAGCGTTTCCTGATCGGTCAGCTCTGATTGGATCAGCTCCAGTTGCGTGGATAAGGCCCCATTCTGCGCCTTAATGCCGTCGATTTGTGAGGCAATCTGTCCACCGCGTTTTTGCAGTTGTTCGGTTTGGCGGGCAAGACTTTCCTGACGTGCTGCGAACAGGCTGATTTGGTCTGCCAACATGGTAGCGACCTCAACGCGGCTGCCTGCAACTTCGGTTAGGTCTGCTGGAAAGACCGGCGCCGCTGCATCAATGCGTTCCGCCTCAAGCCGGGCCTTTTGTGCCAAAAGCTCAAAGTACTGGCCCTCGACGATCGCCAGTTCGGAATGCAAACTGCTGCCGTCCAGACGGATCAACAGATCACCCGCTTGCACCTTTTGCGATTCTTTGACGGCAATCTCCGCGACGACCCCGCCATCGGGGTGCTGGACGACTTGCCGGTTTTGCGCGACCTCTATCATCCCCGGCGACACGACTGCGCCCGCGATGGTGGTCAGCGTGCTCCACGCACCAAAGCCGCCGATTAAAATGGCAAGCGCCACGCTGCCCAACAAAACTGGACGGCGCGCAGACCATGGCGACACTTTTGGGGACACCTGATTGCTCATACAACGCCCCCCGGATTGGCCGCTTTCAGAATTTCATTGTGGTTTTGAACCATATCTTTCAGCACCTGATCACGCGGACCAAAAGCACGGCGCATTCCGTTTTCCAAAACCAACAGCAGGTCACATTCCTGAATAGCAGCGGGTCGGTGCGCCATGATCAACACTGCACCACCAGCCGCCTTTAGATTGCGGATGGCAAGGTTCAGGGCGACGCTGCCTTCATTGTCCAGGTTTGAATTCGGTTCGTCCAACACCAAAATCACCGGATTGCCATAAAGCGCGCGCGCAAGGCCGACCCGCTGAATCTGTCCGCCCGACAGGCGGCCGCCGATGGACGAGATTTGCGTGTCATAGCCCTTTGGCAGCTTGACGATCATGTCATGCGCAGCAGCCTTTTTGGCAGCTTCTACCACGGCGGCGCTGTCCGGGCTTTCTTGCAAGCGCGCGATGTTTTCGGCAATCGTGCCTTCAAACAGCGACACGTTTTGCGGCAAATAGCCTAGGTAACTGCCAAGGATATCGGGATCATACTGATCCAGCGTTGCCCCATCCAACCGCACCGTACCGCCATTGGGCCGCCAAACCCCCATAAGCGCCCGCGCAAGGCTGGACTTGCCTGCACCAGACGACCCCACAACCCCCATCGCCTGACCGGGCTGCAATTGAAACGACAGTCCCCGCAGTACGGCTTGATCGTCACCGGGGGGAACAACGGTCAGGTTTTGCACCTCTATCAACGCCCGCGGGCGTGGCAGGGAAGTCAGCGGCGCTTGCGGGGGCTGGCGGGTCAACAGCTCGCTTAACCGAAGATGGCCTTCTTGCGCACGGGTGATCAACGCCCATTGTCCGATCACCATTTCAATCGGCGCAAGCGCACGGCCCATCAGAATGGATCCTGCGATCATTGCCCCACCACTCATCTGGCCCTTCAGCACCAACCAAGCGCCAAGACCCAGCATGGCGGATTGCAAAATCATGCGGATCGACTTTGAAATGGCCGAAAAACTGCCCATTACGTCCGAGGCATCAAGCGTTTTTTCCAGCCCCTGCGCGCGTGTCTTTTGCCAGCGGTCAAAACTAGCGCCCGACATCCCAAGCGCCTGAACTGCCTCGGCCTCATTCTTGATCATGTCAGACTGTTGCTCTGCCTTCATCGACAGGCCATTCGCGGCGTTCAACGGTCCTTGGGTCCATTTCTGATTCAGATAGGTAAGGGCAATCAAGGACGCGCCACCAATGACCGCCAGCCAGCCTAGCAGGGGATGGAAAACAAAAATTGCCAAAGCAAAGAACGGCGTCCATGGAATATCAAAAAGTGCAAGCAAAACGGGTGAGGCCCACAACTTTTGCACCGCCTCAAGATCGCGCTGTGCTGCGCGCGCGCTCAGATCATTTGGTTGAAGCGCCAGACGGCGGATCGCTGCGGAAAAGACCCGGCGATCCATTCGGTCCTGCATCTTCGCCCCAATCCGCGCCATGATGCGCGATCTGGCAAGGTCAAGCACCCCCATCAGGATGAACAGGAACAGTGTCAGCACGGACAGCGCCACCAGCGTCGACTCGGACCGGCTGCCCAGAACACGGTCATAGACCTGCAGCATGTAAAGCGATCCGGTCAACTGCAGCAGGTTTACGAAAACAGAAAACAGCCCAACCGCCCAAAGCAGTTTGCGTTGGTCTGACCTTGCCGCGCGCAACTCTCCTGCCCCTTTTAAGAAAGGGTTGTTTGTTCCCATCAAAGCGACACCTGATCTTTCAAAACAGAAATTCAAAGCCCGAAAAGGGACTGTTCAGCTCCAACCATATACCAAATGGCAGAAATGTCAGGCGTGAAAGGCAAGGCACGCTGGCTTTTGCGCGGCTTTATCAAATGAAAGCGACGCTATTTATTGCCCAAGATGGCCAATCGACAGCGCCGCATGCAAAAGTGTCGCGTTCGAAATAAGCTTAGATCGCGAAATCTTCTGGCTTTTTCCCTGATGCCAAAGCTGCGGCAAACCAGCGCGGCTTGCGCCCACGACCGGACCATGTATCCGTCGAATCATCCGGGTTCGCATATTTCGCGACCGCAGGTGACCTCTTGCGCGTACCAGCAAGACCCGTCAGTTCCGCCAAGGTAAAACCAAGTGCTTTGGCGCGATCTTCGATTTCAACAAGCGCCTGTTTGCGCTTCCTATCTTCAAATGAAGAAATGGCTTTAGCAACTTGTGATTGAATTTCTTTCAGTTCTTTGAAAGAGTATTTCTCTAGATCTAAGCTCATTTGAAATTCCCCGCTAACCGCATTTGTTCTTTTATCTTACTATCACTCTAAAATATTTTTTGTCGACCCTATTTGGGCCCCCGCTTGGCCAATATCCGCTGAAGCGTCCTCCGGTGCATCGAAAGCCGTCGGGCGGTTTCTGAAACATTGCGGTCGCACAGTTCGTAAACCCGTTGAATATGTTCCCACCTGACCCGGTCGGCGGACATTGGATTTTCAGGCGGCGCCGGATGAAGTTTGCCGTTTGAAAGCAAAGCATTACAAACATCATTGGCATCAGCAGGCTTTGACAAATAGTCAATTGCGCCCGCTTTAACAGCGGCAACCGCCGTTGCAATTGCGCCATAACCCGTCAAAACGACAATCCGACAATCTGGCTTTGTTGCCCGCAAGGTTTCGACAACTTCCAGGCCATTTCCATCTTCAAGACGCAAGTCGATCACCGCATAGGCAGGTGGGCGTGTCATTGAGATTGCCCGACCTGCCGCGACTGTCAGCGCAACTTCAACCTCAAAGCCGCGTTTTTCCATCGCTTTGGCCAACCTGCGGACAAAAACCTCATCGTCGTCAACCAAAAGCAGGCTACGATCCCCATCAATCATTTGCGCCAATTCTTCGGTCATTTCACGACATCCTGTTTTCGAGGGACACTTAAAGCAGCGGTAGCTCTGCGATTTGATCTGCCTATTGCCCCAAATAGCAACTGACACGATCTGCCACCAGTTCGGCAGGATCATCTCGCTTGAAAAAATCAACAAACCCAGACCCTGGGGTCACAAAGTAGGTAAAAGTTGAATGATCAACAAGATAAAACTCTGGATCGCCTTCTTGCACCTTAAAATAGGTTTTATAGGCAAGTGAAGCTGCCCTGATCTGATCTGGGGTTCCGGTAAGCCCGATCATCGAAGGATGCACGTTTGCGACGTAGTCTGCCATCACCTCTGGTGTATCGCGCTTTGGGTCGATGGTGATAAAGACCGGCACAGCGGTAATGCCCTTTTCTTCCAAGATATCGACCGCTTCGGCATTTCTGGCGTTGTCCAGCGGGCACACATCGGGACAAAAAGTGTAGCCGAAATAAATCAACGTGGGCTTTGTAATGACATCTTTCTCGGTCACACTCGCGCCCGTTTGATCGACCAAGCTGAACGGGCCGCCAATATCACCACCGCCGACAGAGCCTGCACGACAGTTGGCATAGGGGTCCGACGCGCGCAAATATTGGATATATCCGACGGTCCCACCAATGAGACAAACAACTGCGGCAAGGGCCAGCCCCGCAAAACGCTTTGTCATTTTACATTTCCCTCCAAAACCGCAACTCTTTATTCCGGCACGTATTGATCAACGAATACCGCGCGCGAAGCAATCCCTTTGGCATGTGACGGGACAGCACAGATGATATCAGAAGGTCGCAGTTTTTCTGTTCGGGACGAGCGAAGTCAGTGGCTCCGACTTCGGTCTTCAATTCTGCTTCGTTGGATTGCCATTGGCGGACAAATCGCCGCAATTTTTCTGGCGGCCTTTATGCTGTCGATCCGGCTTCCGTTGGGTCTGTGCCTTCTTGCCGTCGGTCTAGCGGTTGCGGCAAACCTGACTGCCGCAAAAATATTCCCCGCGAACAAGCGGCTGTCCGAACCCGAGGCCGTCATCACCCTGGCCTTTGATCTGGCGCAATTGTCGTTTCTTTTGTTTTTGACCGGCGGACTGAGCAATCCGTTTGCAGTGTTGATCTTGGCCCCCGTAACGATTTCGGCCAGCGCGTTGGAATTACGTGCGACGATCCTGATCGGTGTCTTGGCGGGGCTTTTTGCAACGATCCTTCTTTTCTTCAACATGCCACTTGTCGACAGTCAGGGCAAAGTTTTGCTGACGTCTGATCTGTTTGCTTATGGATTTTGGAGCGCGATTTTAATTGGAGTAGCTTTTCTTGCGGGGTATCTGCGGCGGGTTTCGACAGAAATACATTCGATGTCGGACGCGCTGCTTGCCACCCAACTGGCGCTTTCGCGAGAGCAAAAGCTGACCGATCTGGGCGGCGTCATCGCGGCCGCGGCGCACGAATTGGGCACCCCGCTGTCGACGATTAAGCTGGTCAGTGCCGAATTAATTGACGAATTGCACAATTTTCCCGCGCTGCAGGAGGATGCACGATTGCTATTGCAGCAAGCTGATCGGTGCCGAGACATCTTGCGGTCGATGGGGCGGGCAGGAAAAGACGACCTGTTGATCAAGCAGGCCCTGTTTGGCGAGGTGTTGCGCGAAGCATCAGAGCCCCACTTGAACAGGGGAAGGGACGTTACTTTCACGATCGGCATATCGGAGGACGCCGCTTCCCCCGAACCGATCATTCGCCGGTTGCCTGCATTGATCCATGGCATCAGGAATTTAGTCCAAAACGCAGTAGATTTTGCGCAAAGTAAGGTTTGGATAGAGGCGTCTTGGACCGACAGCACGCTGACGTTGATCATTCGCGATGATGGGCCGGGTTTTTCGCCGCAGATCCTTGGACGCATTGGTGATCCGTTCCTAAGTTCGCGCAAAGCCGAACATGACCGCTCAGAATTGCAGCATTATGAAGGAATGGGCCTTGGGCTCTTTATTGCGAAAACACTTCTGGAGCGCACTGGCGCCGTGCTTACGTTTGCGAACGTCCGCGACATTGCCGGCACGGAACCGTTTGAGCCCCCGCATGGCGCGCTGGTCAAGGCCACTTGGCCTTTGATTGCGCTGCAAGCTGAAAATGTCGGGCTACTTGGCGATAATCCATTGCTTTTGAAATAACTTCCTTAGGTTGATTTAATATTTCATTAACATCTTTTACGTTCAATGACCCAGCAATCAGCTTTGATGAACGTCAGGAACGCAAGTGGACCTTACCTCGCTCCTTTTTTTGGCTGGCGCCTCGCTTGTATCAGTCTCGCTTGGCGTGGCTTTGGTGATCTACGCGCAAAAGCCGCCATCAGGCACTTTGCACCGCGCGCATAATTTGTACGACGGTGTGACCCGAGGAGCGGTCTATATTTTTGACGGAATGACGATGATTGACGCCACACCCAGCGCAAAAGCTTTGCTGGCGGGCAGCGTTGAACGCGGCGGTCAATGGAACCGATTGATCGCGTTCCTTGGGCAGTATTTCACTGACATCGAATCAAAGTTGCTGGATTTGTCCAACGACGGAAGCTTGGTTTTGCACGCGGACAATCCAGAAAAGAATTTCATGCAGATTCAAGCCGAGCATCGCGGCGGCCTTTTGCGGGTTTGCTTGACCGATGCGACCGCGATCAGATATATCTGTCAGTCGACCCGTTGGTACACCGCGCAACGTTGGAAGAACTGTCACAGTTGCGCAGATTCGTGTCAAAATCGCCCATGCTCGGATGGAACGAAAACCTGCAAGGTGAGGTGATTTGGGCCAATAGCGCATATCTTTTTGCAACCGAACACATCATCGACAAGGGTCAAGAGTTGGGCTGGCCTTTGCCCAAGTTCTTTCATCACGAACAACCACCAAAGACCGGCGCTGCGTTGCGGGCATCGGTGACGCCGTCGGATGGGTCTGAAGTCAAATGGTATGAAGTGGTCTGTCACAACGAAAAAGACGGGTACTTGTGCTTTGCAACGCCGATTGACGCAGTGGTCCACGCCGAGGCGGCACAACGAGAGTTTACGCAGTCCTTGGCGAAGACCTTTGCACATTTACCAATCGGGTTGGCGATTTTCGACAAAAAGCGCCGCTTGCAGCTGTTCAATCCGGCGTTCAGGAATTTGACCGGGCTGGCGGTGGAAATGCTGACAGCGCGTCCTTCGATTCTGATGGTGCTCGACGGGCTGCGAGAGAGAAACATGCTGCCAGAGCCCAAGGATTATCAAGGTTGGCGGCGCAAACTGGGTGACTTTGAACGTGCTGCAGCGGCGGGGCTGTTTGAGGAGACCTGGAATTTGCCGGATGGCCAGACCTTCAAGGTCACCGGGCGGCCGCACCCCAACGGGGCTTTGGCCCTGATCATTGAAAATGTTTCGCATGAAATATTCCGTTCACGGCGGTATCAGGCAGACCTCGACCTTAGCCAGTCGGTGATTGACCATATCGATCTGGGGATCGTCGTGTTTTCGCAAGCGGGGCGGGCCGTCGTGTCCAATACGTCGTATCAGACCTTGTGGGGGCACGATCTGAACGCGGGGCAAAGTGAAAGCATACGGCATGTCTGCGCGTTTTGGCGTGACCGGTCTGCACCAAGCACGGCCTGGCTTGAGATTGAGGACTATGTTTTGACAATTGGCGACCGCGTCGCTTGGTCGGCGCAAATCAGGTTGCTGGATGGACGTCTGCTGACGTGCAAACTATCTCCCCTCTCAGGTGGGTCTACCATGGTGCTCTTTGCTGTGGGTGAAGGGGCCGCGAGTCTGTCAACGGTCGGTTCCGACGGGCAAACCCTTAAACTCGCTTAGTCGTTTCTTCGCTTGCGGTTGCTGTCCAAGCGGTTAGGCTTGGGGCCATGCAAGACGCCTCAACCCCTTATACTTGTACAGTTTTGCTCGGGCGCGCCGAGGAAACGGATCTTATGGGCGCGTGGTTTGCACATCGCTTAACCGCCGGCGATTGTGTTTTGCTCGACGGTCCGGTTGGTGCGGGCAAAAGCCACTTTTGCAGGGCACTGATCCGTGAAAAACTTGGGCATTATATTGATGTTCCCTCGCCGACCTTTACTCTTGTGCAAACATATGAAGCTGCTGAATGCGAGATTTGGCATGCTGATCTTTACCGCTTGACCAACTCTGCTGAGTTGTTTGAACTTGGGCTAGATGATGCGTTGTCGGATGCGCTATGTTTGATCGAATGGCCCGACCGAATGGGCAGTGTTCAGCCCGCAAATGCCATTCGGGTGCACATCGCTATGGATGGGGATGGGCGGCGCGTGACGATTTTCGCACCCGGTCGGGCCGAATTGATCTCAGGCCTGTGCACATATTGGTCGGGGCAAGCTGGTGCGTGACGTTCTGGCGACGGCATTTCTAGAAACAACCGATTGGGCCAACGCCCAACGCAGCTTTCTGGCAGGTGATGCGTCTGATCGCAGTTACCAAAGGTTACGCTTGGGCACCAAAACTGCGGTCCTTATGGACGCACCTCCTGGCACGGCCGACGATCCTGCAACCTTTGCGCATATCGCCACGCATTTGCGGCACTTGGGCATTTCCGCACCTGCCATCTTGGGCAGCGATTTTTCAAACGGCTTTCTTGTGATCGAAGATTTGGGCGATGGTCTTTACACCCAATTGATCGCTGAAAACCCAGCGATGGAACTGCCGCTGTATCTTGCGGCAACTGATGTTTTGATCCGCGTTGCACA
Organism: Rhodobacterales bacterium; assembly: GCA_013298675.1. Classification (GTDB taxonomy): domain Bacteria; phylum Pseudomonadota; class Alphaproteobacteria; order Rhodobacterales; family Rhodobacteraceae; genus JAAFU01. Next base: position 14,880 of record JAAFIJ010000007.1, read on the forward strand.
GGGACCCGCGCCCAGTAACCTTGCGTGCCTCACGGCACAAGACTGGGCACACGCCGCTTGTTTCGCGTTGGATTGGTACGCTTTTGGCGTGACATCTGACCCGGTCGACACGGGCGATTTTCGACAAGAATTGATGCGGCTTTTGCATCAACACGCCAATGCCGCACCGGTGACGATTCTGCGCGACTATCACGCCGACAATCTGTTGTGGCTGCCCGCGCGCAAGGGTCTGGCGCGGGTAGGTGTGCTCGATTTTCAATTGGCGCAGCTGGGCCAGCCCGGCTATGATCTTGTCTCTTTGCTGCAAGACGCGCGGCGAGATGTCTCACACGAAGTACAGCAAGCATGTATTGACCGCTTTGTCGCGCAGTCAGAATTCGATGCCGCAGAATTTGAACGCGCTTATGCTGTCTTGGGTGTGCAGCGCGCCTTAAGGATTATGGGTGTTTTCGCGCGGCTGTGTATGGTCCAAGAAAAACCAACATATTTGAAACTGCTGCCACGGGTATGGGCCGATTTAGAACGCAATCTGACGCATCCGGTGTTGGCTCATTTAGCGCAGATATGTTCAAGACTGCTTCCTGAACCGACACCTGAAAACATAAAGAAGATAGGCACACAATGCGGCCGACATCGATAATGCTCTTTGCCGCAGGGTTTGGCACCCGAATGGGTGAGATGACGCAAGCCCAGCCAAAACCATTGTTAAGGGTTGGCGATCGTTGCCTGATCGATCATGCATTGGCTTTGGCCAAGGGTGCAGGCTTGGACAACATCGTGGTCAACCTGCACTACTTGGGGGCGCAAATTCAAGCCCATCTGGCCACAAGTGGCATTCAGTTTTCATGGGAAACCCCGGCCATTCTTGAAACCGGTGGCGGTTTGAAACAGGCCCGGCCAATGCTGGGTGACCAACCCGTATTTACATTGAACACTGACGCGGTGTGGGGAAACCAAAACCCCCTTTTGCCGCTGGCCGACCATTGGGACCCGGAAGAAATGGACGCGCTTTTGCTGCTTGTCCCTGTGACCAAGGCAATTGGCCATCGTGGGACGGGTGATTTCGTGATGGACAAGACCGGGCGCATCGCGCGCGCTCATGGTGCGACGGGATTTGTGTATGTGGGGGCGCAGATCATAAAGACCGAACCACTCGAGGAAATTCATGAACAATCGTTCAGCTTGAACTTGCTTTGGGACAGGTTCATTGCCAAAGGTCGGCTCTACGGCGTTTTGTACGATCAGTTTTGGTGTGATGTCGGCACCCCCCAAGGCATCGCACTGGCCGAGGAAACGTTGAAAGCGGCGCAAGATGTTTGAAACCACAGGGCCCCATGTGTTTGCATTGTCACCGGGAGAAGATTTCCCGACGGAACTGGTGCGCGGTCTGAAGTTACGGCTTGTCGGCTCGCCGCCAGAGGCCATGGCGAAAGTGACGCTTTATGTGAACACCTCACGGATGCGTCGTCGGATTGTTGATCTGTTTTGCCAGACGGGTGCGGGATTTCTGCCAAAGATCATCGTGGTCTCAGAACTGTCACAGCACCCAGAACTTGCCGACCTGCCCCGTGCCGTTTCACCCCTGCGCAGGCGCCTTGAACTGGCCAAGCTGGTGGATGCGATGCTGACAGCGCAGCCCGAAATCGCACCGCGCGCCTCGCTTTATGACCTTGCCGACAGCCTTGCCAATTTGATGGACGAGATGCACGGCGAGGATGTCTCGATTGAAACGGTGGCGGGACTTGATGTGTCCAACCACTCTGGGCATTGGCTGCGCACGCAAGGTTTTTTGAAAATCGTTGCGCCTTTTGTGGGTGACAAGACCAATCCTGACCCCGAAGCGCGCCAGCGCATGGCGGTTGAGCGACTGTTGGCGATTTGGCAAGCGAATCCGCCGCGCGATCCGGTGCTTGTTGTGGGATCTACCGGGTCACGTGGCACGACTGCGCTTTTGATGAAGGGCGTGGCGGGGCTGTCGCAGGGCGGGTTGATCTTGCCGGGGTTTGATTTTGCGATGCCTTTGGACAGTTGGGCCGATCTGTCCGACCAATTGACCTGCGAAGACCATCCACAGTTTCGATACAAACGTCTGATGGAGGCGCTGGACATCTCTGCGGGCGACGTGCAGCGCTGGACCGACGCCTCTCCACCGGATGAGGCGCGCAACCAATTGATTTCGCTTTCACTTCGTCCAGCGCCTGTCACGGATCAGTGGCTGCATGAAGGGCCAAAACTGGGCGATCTGCGCCTCTCGACGGCAGGAATGACCTTGATAGAGGCGCAAAACCCGCGCACCGAGGCGACAGCGATCGCCGTCGTGTTGCGTAAGGCCGCACAAGATGGCGTGCGCGCCGCTTTGGTGTCGCCCGACCGAAACCTGACCCGGCAAGTCGTTGCTGCGCTTGACCGTTGGGGGATCATGCCCGACGATTCGGCAGGCAAACCGCTGGGTCTTTCCGCGCCGGGGCGTCTTTTGCGCCAGATCGCCGGGCTGTTTGGTAAGGTTCTTACGGCCGAGCAGTTGTTGGCTTTGCTTAAACATCCCCTCACCGCCAGCGGGGCAGATCGGGGCAACCATCTGCGCTATACCCAGAATCTGGACCTAAAGTTGCGCCGATATGGGCCGCTGTTCCCGACCGCGGCAGGGATCATTGCTTGGGCAGAAACGCAACGCGACGCGGCCTGTCTGCCTTGGGCGCAAAACCTTGCCGCGTCTATGGACCAGTTGTCAGACGGCAATGCGCGCCACTTGACCGAACATGCAGCGCGGCATTGGAAACTGGCCGAACGTCTGGCGCGCGGGGTTGGCGCCGACGGATCTGGCGGTCTATGGGAGAATGACGCGGGCAAAGAGGCACTGATGCAAATGCAGCGGCTGCAGACTGACGCGCCGTTTGGCGATGTGATGACCTGCGGCGAATACCGCAATCTGTTCGATCAAGTGATGTCGCAGGGCGAAGTCCGCGAGACGATGTTGTCACACCCGAACATCATGATCTGGGGCACGCTAGAGGCGCGGGTTCAGGGCGCTGACCTTGTGATCCTTGGCGGGTTGAATGATGGCACTTGGCCCAGCATTCCCGCGCCTGATCCGTGGCTTAACCGCCAGATGCGCAAGGATGCAGGGCTTTTGTTGCCAGAGCGTCGGGTGGGACTTGCGGCGCATGACTATCAACAGGCGGTGGCGGCCCCTAAGGTTATATTGACCCGGTCGATCCGCAATGCCGAGGCAGAGACGGTAGCCTCGCGTTGGGTCAACCGTTTGATCAATTTGATCAGTGGCTTGCAAGACAATCACGGCCCCGAAGCCCTTGCTGACATGCGTGCACGTGGGCAGGACTGGCTGCAATTGGCCCAAGCGATTGATCTGCCGACAGCAGTTCAGCGTGCTGATGCGTCTTTGCGTCCTGCGTTACGCCCAGCGCCCCGCCCCCCTTTGGCTGCTCGTCCAAAGGCGCTGTCGCTCAGCAAGATCAGTCAACTGATCCGCGACCCCTATGCCATTTATGCGCGCTATATCTTGGGTTTGCAGCCGCTTGACCCGTTGTCACCGGGGGCGGGCTACCGCGAACGGGGCACCGCCGTTCATCAAATCCTTGAGAGATTTGTGAAAGAGCGCCCGCAAGATGAAACCCAAAGCGCCGCGCGACAGCGTCTTTTGGCCATTGCGGTCGAGGTCTTTGCCGAACACACGCCCCTGCCCTCGGCCCGGGCGATTTGGTTTGCACGCCTGCAACGCGCGGCCAATCACTTTTTACAAAGCGACGCCAAAATGGGCGGCGTTGCAATTGGGGTTGAAACCAAGGGCCGTATCCGGCTTGATCCGCTTGATTTTGAACTGAACGGCACACCTGACCGGATCGACCGATTGCCCGACGGCAAATTGCATCTGATCGATTACAAGACAGGTCCAGCGCCCACAGAAAAGGCGCAGGAGCATTTCGAAAAGCAATTGCTTTTGGGTGCAGCGATGGCCGAACGCGGGGGGTTCGAGGCGCTTGGTCCGTCAGAAGTGGCCGCGATCACCTATATCAGCCTAAGTTCGGCCCAAACCAATCGAGCGACAGATTTGACCTCTGACCTTTTGGATGTGGAATGGGCCAAGTTTGTGAAACTGATCTCCCGCTATGGCCAGCGCGAAACTGGTTATGCTGCGCGGCGCGCGGTGTTCAAGAGCGACGACACGTCTGACTATGACCACTTGTCGCGCTTTGGCGAATGGGAAATGACCGTAAACGCCACCAGCGAAAACGTAGGCGATGAGGACCCGGTATGAGCGTGCGTGACGCCACAGAGGCGCAGATCAGGGCGTCGCACCCGACCAGCTCTACTTGGCTATCGGCCAATGCGGGATCGGGCAAGACCCGGGTGCTGACCGACCGGGTGGCGCGGCTGTTGTTGCGCGGGGTCCAGCCCCAACATATTTTGTGCCTGACTTATACCAAAGCCGCTGCAAGCGAGATGCAGAACCGGTTGTTCAAGCGTCTTGGCGAATGGGCGATGAAACCCGACGCCGACCTGTGTGCAGAGCTGCGGATGCTGGGTGAGGGTGACGATCTGGGTGCGACAGCCCTGCTGCAAGCGCGGCGACTTTTTGCACGGGCCATTGAAACGCCGGGTGGGTTAAAGATTCAAACCATTCACAGTTTCTGCGCCTCGCTTCTGCGGCGGTTTCCGCTAGAGGCGCAGGTATCGCCGGGGTTTACCGAACTTGATGACCGCGCCGCACGGCTGTTGCAGGACGAAATCATTGAAGAGATGGCGCAATCAATTGCGCCGCAAATCATTGCGGATCTGGCCCAGATTTACAGCAACGACAGCTTTGAAAAGCTGATCGCAGAGGTAATTTCCAACCGCGGTCAATTTGCCATCAGGACCACCCCCGCCGAGATTTTCGCGCGCTTTGATCTGGCCCCAAACGCAACCGTAGCGGGCATCTGTGCGCAGGTGTTGCTGGGTGGCGAGGCAGAGTTGCTAAAGGCAATCATTCCCTTGTTGCTGACCGGAAAAGTATCGGACAGCAAATTGGCCGAAAAGCTAAGTGCGCTTGACCTGAGCGAACCCAGTTTTGGTGTGTTGGCGGCCCTTGAGGGGTCACTGCTCTACGGTAAGGATACAAAGAATCCATTCGGCGCAAAAATTGGCGGCATTCCTACCAAAGATTTGAAACCTGCTTTTGCCCCTTATCAAGACCGACTTGATGCCCTGATGCTGCGCGTTGAGGCGCAACGCGCCAAACGCATCGCCCTGCAATCGGCAGAGCGCACCGTGACGCTGCACCGGTTTGCCCAAGTGTTCCTACCAGAGTATGAGGCGCGCAAGTCCGCGCGGGGGTGGTTAGACTTTGACGACCTGATCAAGCGCGCTTTGGCATTGTTAAGCGATGAAAGCGTAGCCGCTTGGGTTTTGTTCCGTCTTGATGGCGGCATCGACCATGTCTTGGTGGACGAGGCGCAAGACACTTCGCCCGACCAATGGAAGGTCATTGAACTGTTAACGGCCGAGTTTACCGCAGGGGATGGGCACAAATCGACAGAGCGGACCCTGTTTGTGGTTGGCGACAAAAAGCAGTCGATCTATTCGTTCCAAGGGGCCGATGTCGCATCCCTTGATGCGCGCCAGCAGTTCTTTGACGGCAAATTCACCGCGGCCGGCAAGCCGTTTTTGAACCTGCCACTCGAGTATTCCTTTCGCTCTGCGCAGGCGGTCTTGTCGCTGGTGGACCACACCTTTGGCAGCCGCTTTCCCGAAGCGATGGGCAGCAAAGTCAGCCATCTTGCAATCAAATCAACCATGGCGGGGCGGGTTGATCTGTGGTCGCTGATTGAGACGAGCAAGGAAGATGAGGATGCAGAGTGGGAAAATCCGGTCGATCATACGACCGACAGCCACCACAACGCCCGCCTTGCCCAAAAGGTTGCAAACCATATCGCAACGATTCTGAACAGCGGAATGCAAATACCAGAAGGTGACGGCGCGCGCGCCGTCCACCCCGGCGACATCCTGATTTTGGTGCGCAAGCGCAGCGGTATCTTTGCTGACCTTATTCAGGCGTGTAAAAAGCTTCGCTTGCCGATTGCGGGCGCGGATCGGTTGAAATTGGCGGGGGTACTGGCGGTCAAGGATCTGTCGGCGCTTTTGTCCTTTCTTGCCACACCCGAAGATGATCTGTCGCTGGCGGCTGTTCTGCGGTCCCCCCTTTGCGGGTGGTCCGAGGATCAACTCTTTCGCCTTAGCCATGGTCGGTCGGGATATCTGTGGGAGGCGTTGCGGGCCCATAGCGCGCCAACGGCTACGATGGACATGCTGAATGACCTGCGCCGCCAGTCCGATTTCTTGCGCCCCTATGACCTGATCGATCGCATCCTGACCCGCCATGACGGCCGCCGCAAACTGCTGCTGCGCTTGGGGGTTGAGGCCGAAGATGGCATCGACGCCCTGCTGTCACAGGCATTAAACTATGAACGTACCGAAGTGCCCAGCCTGACCGGGTTCCTTGGCTGGCTTGATACCGACAACATCGACGTCAAACGCCAGGTTGACGCCAAGGGTCAGTTGATCCGGGTGATGACCGTCCACGGGGCCAAGGGGTTGGAAGCACCGATTGTCTATCTGCCCGAAACCGGCGGCAAAAAGAAATCTGATGACGCCAAAATCCAAAAGCTTGACGATGGGTTGCCGGTCTGGCGGGCGTCTGAGGGCGAAAATCCTGATTTGACCCAACAGGCGATTTTGGCCAAAAAGCTAAAAGGCGATCAGGAAACGTACCGCCTGCTCTATGTCGCGATGACGCGCGCTAAGAATTGGCTGATCGTGGGGGGGGCGGGTAAGGCCACCGACGATAGCTGGT
>JAAFIJ010000070.1 GCA_013298675.1 Rhodobacterales bacterium
CCAGTATGATGCAATTGGAAGAGGTTTGGGGTTTCAGAGCCGACTTTTTCAACATAATCTATGTTTTCGAAACAATCGACGTAAAACACGGCCATTTATGATCGTTTCGCCATAATTTGGCCCCATTAAGAAGCTTGAATCGAACTTGAGCCCGTTTTGCCGGGAGCAGGACTAGAAAACAGAACGGATGCGCCAGCCGCGTGTCAAGACAAAAGGGTAGCTCTTCTATGTTCGGGGTGATTCAACTAAGGAGCGGCATAAACTGCGGCACACTTGCCCTAGAGTTGCTGGGCCTATCGGATCATTTCTGCACCGGTAATCGACAACCTCAAGGGGTGCTGATAGCGCCGCAAGGTGCAGCATCATGACTCCGGTTCTGGACGTCATCCTTGCCGAGGACAACATTGTTCAACGAGCCTTCCTGGCTCGGATGATCGAACGCTTGGGCTACCGTATAATTGAGGCCGAAGACGGTCGAGAGGCGTTGGAACTGGTCCGCACCACCGGCGCACAGATTCTGGTCAGCGATTATCATATGCCGTACTTGAACGGTATCGAACTGGCCCGGGCTGTGCGCGGACTAGCGCTTGATCATTATGTCTACATAATCTTGATCACGAGCACCGAACTCTCCGATCTGAGCGCCGAGGCGCTAGAGGCCGGGGCGGATGACTTTCTGCCCAAGGGGAGCAATCAGGCGCGGCTTCAAGCCCGGATGCGCGCGGCGTCACGCATGGTCAGTCATGCAGGAGAGTTGGCAGAGCAGCATCGTATCTTGAAAGAAGCAAACGAACGCATCCAACAAGACCTGAAAGCCGCAGCCTTGGCGCAGCGCCAGCTTCTGCCCGACCTTCACAAAGATATTCTAGGTGTTCACATCGCGTCGGCCTTTGTGCCATCGGCAGTTGTTTCAGGCGACATGTTCGGCTGCTTTGCGCTTCCGGACAATAAGCTGTGTATCTATGCGGTGGACGTCGCTGGTCATGGGATAAATGCGTCATTGCTGTCAGTGGCTATCGGCCATCTGATTACGCCAGAGTACTTTGGCAAATTTGCCTTTGATGCGGATGGCGCGCCAGATCCCGCAAGCCTTATCAGCAATCTTAACCTTCGCTTCTGTTTCGCTGACAGTGACAACTATTTCACCATGTTTTGCGCGATCATAGACGTGCGCACCGGTGACATGGATATCTGTCAGGCAGGTTACCCTTCGCCTGTCTGCGTGGCCACAGATGGCGATGCGCATTTCATCGGAGAAGGCGGGTTCCCTGTCGGCATGTTCCCCTATGCCACGTTTGAAAATGTTAAGGCGCGCTTTGACGTGGGCGGCCTGCTTGTCATTTGCTCGGACGCTGCTCCAGAAGCAGAAGACCCACAAGGAACACCCTTCGGTGATCTTCGGCTGCGTGAGCTTGTTGCACGCGTTCGAAGCGCTGATGCCGATGGGATACCCAACATTATCATAAACGCGCTGAATGACTGGCGCGGCGGTAAAGCACTGGAAGACGATTTAACAGTATTGGCCCTTAAGAGGACGAAGGCGCGTGATTAACCTAGCCAAACTTGATCTTGACATAGAGTCAATGCAGCCAAGCTCTGCGGCGAATTTGAACGGCCTTGACTTGACGCGGGTGGTACGCGGCCTGGACCTTAGTCATTATGTTCATATCATCATGATTGCTGGCGCCGATCATGCGACATTAAGCATGCAGGCGCTTGACGCAGAGTCAGATAGCCCAGTGTCCAAGGGCGATGGCGCGTCGGCGATCCGCGCCAACATGCGCCGTGCCCGGATGCGTACTGCATCAAGTCTGATCTCGCGCGCGCATGAGTTGGCAGAGCAGCACCGCATCCTAAGAGAAGCAAACGATCGTATTCAAGAAGACCTGAACGCAGCGGCGTTGGCGCAGCGTCAACTTTTGCCCGAAATGCACAAAGACATTTTGGGTTTCCACATCGCTTCGGCCTTCGTGCCATCGGCAGGCGTGTCGGGCGACATGTTCGGTTGCTTTGCGTTGCCGGGCAACAAGCTGGGCATCTATGCGGTCGATGTTGCGGGACATGGGATTAACGCGTCTTTGCTATCGGTGGCGATTGGTCATCTGATCACGCCCGAATTCTTTGGCAGTATTGCCTTTGATGCCGGCGGCACGCCCGACCTTGCTGGTTTGGTCCAAAATCTTAACCGTCGGTTCTGCTCTGCTTACAATGACGGCTATTTCACCATGTTCTGCGCGATCATCGACAAGATTACCGGCAATATGGACATGTGCCAGGCTGGTTATCCGGCGCCTGTTTATGTCGCCCCGGATGGCAGTTCCCGGTTCATCGGAAGCGGTGGTTTTCCGGTCGGAATGTTTCCAGATGCCACATATGAAAATGGAAAAGCGAATTTCGAAGAGGGGGGCCTTTTGGTCATCTGCTCGGACGCGGCATCAGAGGCAGAAGATTCCCATGAAAGGCCCTTCGGGGCTCTGCGCCTGTGTGATCTTGTTGCCCGGCTTCGCGAAACCGACGTCGATAGCATACCAGGAAACATCGACAAAGCGCTGCGTGACTGGCGCGGCGGTAAGACACTGGAAGACGATTTAACTGTTCTGGCACTTAAAAGGACGAAAACCGATGATTAACACAACCAAACATGATCACGACATTGTGGCCGTCCGGCCCGGCGCCGAACGGTTGACAGCATTCAACGCAAAGACCTTCAAGGATGAGGTCGTAGCACTGATCGACGACGGTGTGACAAGTCTTTTGATCGATTTCAAGGATGTGACCTTCCTTGACTCATCTGGTCTTGGGGCTCTGGCAGGGATCTTGAAAAAGATTGGCCACCGGGGCGATCTCGTGATCTGCGGATTGAATTCGGATATCACCCAGATGTTCCGCATCTGCCGCATGGACCGCGTGTTCAAGATTTATCGCGATGTCCCTACGGCACTTCAGACCATGAGTGAGGCCACATGACCTCGCGAACCTTCCATATGCCAAATCGGATCGATGCAGTTGATCCGATGGTGCTGGCCCTGAAGGGTCAGTTGGAAGGTATTTTGGCTGACGAAACCATGTTTCGTTTCGATATCTGCCTGAGCGAGGCGCTGGCCAATCTCGTTGTGCATGCAAAGACCGACAACGAGAACGCTCAGATCGAGGTGACGCTGGATTTCACCGAAAGTATCGTTAAGGCCGAAGTTTCTGATCCTGACGGCGCCCAGGCCTTCGATATCAGGGACAACGCAACCGAACTGTCCAACGTCGATGAGATGGCGGAAAGCGGTCGTGGCCTTGGATTGATTTTGGAATGTGCTGATGCGGTTGATTACGGCATGGTCCGCAATCGCAACCGGCTGTCCATGACATTTTTGCAAAGAACCTAAGCCATGGGTCAGCATCAAATGACAGGGCAAAGCGTGATCGGAGTATCAAGATGAAGTTTAATCGCTTTGGCATTGGACTGGCCGTCGGTTTGGTCTGCTTTTTGGTGGCTATGGGACTTACTGTGCTGACTGCGCAGGACGCGAGCAATACAAAGCAACCGACCGATGCAACTCAACCGAGCGATGCAGAGAAAACGGACAGTTCAAAGCAACCGAGCACTGCAGAGCAACCGAGCGATACAAAGCAACAAAGCGAACCGACCGACAACCTTGCAATCGAGGGGTCGGAGTACAGCAGTGTAACGATACAGTCGGACACTCCGTTGAAGTTGGCGTTCCAAAATGGCGAGTCCCAGAAATCTTGTGACCGCGGTCTTCAATCGATCTCAAAGCCGCATATCGGTCGCAACGGTGCGCTGACCGAGCGTGAACTTGCGATGGCAAAGGCCGCTTGGTCCTACTTTGTTTTGCAGTACCAGGAAGAGACTGGGATGGTGAATGCGGTTGGCGCTTTCCCTTCGACAACTCTGTGGGACACCGCGTCCTATGTCAGTGCCTTGGTGTCAGCTTATGAGCTGTGCCTTATCGACAAGCGTGAATTCGATACGCGTGCGACCAAGCTTCTTGGGACGTTGCGAAACCTTGACCTTTACAAGGGCGAAGCGCCGAACAAGGTTTACAATTCCAAAACTGGCGAGAAGGTGAACTATGCCAACGAACCGGGCGAAGTTGGGATGTCCGCCTTGGATCTCGGACGGTTGCTGGTGTGGTTGCGCATCGTCAAAGAGCGCCATCCTTATCTTGCCAACGTCGTTGACAGTGTCCCGATGCGCTGGAACTTCTGCAACCTTGTTGACGAAAGCGGCCATATGAATGGCGCCTACCTCGGAGGCGACGGCAAGACGAACTACGTTCAGGAAGGGCGCCTCGGATACGAGGAATATTCCGCCAAGGGCTTTGCGCTTTGGGGATTTGATGTCGCAAAGGCTCTGATGCCCGAACCGATTGCCTTTACCAACATCTATGATGTCGACGTGCCCTATGACGGCCGCGATCCGCGCGTTTTTAAGAACCAGAACTATGTCCTGACCGAAGGCTATATTCTGGAAGGTCTGGAGATGGGCTGGGATCTTCCGACGGACAAGTCGCATGATGGTATGGTGGCAAGCAGCGGTTGGCGCGCCGAATTCGCCAATCGGATCTATCTTGCCCAACAGCGCCGTTTCGAAGAGACAGGAATTCTAACCGCACGCTCAGAGCATCAGGTCAACGGCAAGCCGTACTTTGTCTACGACTCTATTTTCGCTGACGGATATGCGTGGAACACGCTGGATCCGACGGGCGAATTCCAACCTGACCGGGCGGCAATTGCAGCAAAGGCAGCAATCGGTCTTTGGGCGTTGTGGAAAACCGACTACACCGACTTGCTGTTTGAAACCGTTGCCGACCTTTATGACCCTGAAAAGGGATTTTACGAAGGTCTTTACGAAAACGGCAATGGGTTCATCCCTCTGCAAACGGCCAACAACAACGGGATTATCCTTGCAGCACTTCTTTACAAAGTGCAGGGGCCGATCCTGCAACAGGTCAACACCAATCCTCAGGTCTGGCAGTCCGCCTTTAAAGGAACCGAAGTGCGTGACAAAAAGTGTCACCCTAAAGTCGTAGAGAAGGTCGAAGTTTGCGGCGTAACGCCCGAACCAGAGCCCGCAATGTCGCTGGACCAGTTCCAATACTGCAAACCCGTCTGGATCGACGGCGAACTTGCGGCGACGGAATGTGGCTTGGAGAAACGTAATTTTCCGCCACCACCGAAGCCAGCAAGATCCCAACCGCAATCTTGCAACATGCCGGAGAGTAACCAACCATGAGCACCTCAGGAAAGCCTAGACTGGTCTGGTTCGACGCCAACCGCGTATGCGCGGCCATGGGTGTCGTGCTGATCCACTCCTCCACCGACTTTGGTGGCAAACCGTTCATAGATGCTGAACCGGCAGACCGCCTGCTGCCGGTTTTCTTGCGATCCCTTGGCGAGTTCTCTGGCTCTGAAATGTTCTTTCTATTTTCGCTGTTCATTATGGCGATGCGGGTCGACAAAAGCATGCCAAATTACGGCGATGCGATCAGCAATCAGGCAAAGCGACTGTTGGTTCCCTTTGCTTTCTGGGTGGTTTTCTACGCTTTCTTCCGACTGGTTAAGGCGGATGCGTTCAACTACACGCCCTATATCTGGGAACAGCTTGGTCAGGTCAAAAGCTGGTTTGGATATTTCTTGCTTGGCAAGGTGCAATATCACATGCACTTTTTGCCAACCCTTTTTGCGCTGTTCCTTTTCTATCCGTTGATGCGCGGCGCGACCCGTTATCCAGTGTTGGGCCTGACGCTGCTGTTGACGCTGGGTGTTATGAACAACACGCAGGGTTTTGTCTGGGGGTTGGAGCTTGAGGCCGATACGCGCGACTATATCCTGCGCTCTTTAAAAATCTTGGGGTATGTCGGCTACGGTTTTGCAGCCTTCGCGCTGTATGGCATCTGGAAAGACGGCATTCCGCGTGGCGAGTCCCGTTTGGTGCGACGCCTGGGTTTGTATTTTGCCATCCTTGGCTATGTCGCGACCCTGCCGTTCTTTGCGACAGCTGTGCAAAACGGTGACTGGGGGGTGCGCAGCGGTTGGGACTATTACGGGCATTTCCTGATGCCTATCTGCATTTTCCTGATCTTTATGGGCAGCCAATTCCTCGAATGGTCGCCACGCTGGTCGAAATTGGCAATGTACACCTTTGGGGTCTATCTTGTGCATCCGGCAGTGATCGATCTGTTTGACATTGCTGTATTCAAATTGGGGCTCGGCAAAGCAATGCCGCCCATTGCACTTGTCCTGATCCGATTTGCTATTGTACTGCCTGCCTCCTTCGCCGTGGCTTACGGCCTTTCCAAAGTGAAAGCGCTGGCATGGACCATTGGCCTTGGACCGGCACCCTGGGAAGCGTCCACTACAAAGGTTTCTGGCGCATGAATGACGATAATTACTTCTTGAAGTTCGAAGACCGGGTGCCGCCGCCGCCATTGCCGTACTCGGCGCTGCGTGAAAGCATTTGGCAATTCCTTGGCACCGTGGCGTTGGTGATCGGGGGTTGGTACATCTGGTGGCGCTGGGCGCACTCTCTCAACCCGGACGCCATGTGGTTTGCCGTTCCTCTGGCATTAGCTGAGACATGTGCCTTCTTCGGCATGGTTTTGTTCACCTTCAATCTATGGAAGGACGAACCGATCAACATGCTAGAGCCGCCCGCAATTCTTGGCGATGTTGTGCCGGATCATCCTGAAAAGGACCGCGTGATCTGCGTTGACGTGATGTTCGCGACCTACAACGAAGATCCAGAACTTGTGCGCCTTGGTATCAAGGATGCCAAGAAGATGAGTTATCCGCACCCTATCGATATTCGCGTGCACATCCTTGACGACGGGCGCCGACCAGAAATGCGTCAAGTGACCGAAGAAGAGGGCGCAAACTATATCACACGCACCACGAACGAAGGCTTCAAAGCAGGCAATCTACGCAATGCGATGGAACAAACGCATGGCGATTTTCTTCTGATCTGCGACGCCGATACAAGACCTTTTCCGACGATGCTTGAACACACGCTTGGCTATTTCCGCGACCCGAAAATGGCTTGGGTGCAGACCCCACAATGGTTTTATGATCTGCCCGAAGGCGAGCGCCTGCCGGTCCGTTTGCACCGTCTGATGGGTGGGTTCGGTCGTGTTCTTGGGCGCGGCGTTGAACGGATCATCGGACCAGTGAGCCTGGGCAGCGATCCGTTCGTCAGCGACCCAAAGATGTTTTACGACATCATTCAACGCCGCAGGAATTGGGTGAACGCATCGTTCTGTTGCGGCGCAGGATCGATTCACCGCCGTGAAGCCGTGATGGAAGCTGCGCTGCGCAGCTTTGGATCAAAAGTCGAGCAACGCACGTTCGCCGTCGAAGAGACGATTACCGTTTCCAGCAAAGAACGTGATGTCTCTTCTGATCTGATGGCGGCAATTAAGACCGAAGCCGCCGCGACCGAGGTATTGACGCCGTATCGCTTTCACGTCTCCGAAGATATCTACACCTCAATCGTGATGCATTCGGATCATGAACGCGGTTGGAAATCAAAGATGCACCCAATTGTCGAAAGCAAGATGCTGTCACCGCAAGATATGCTTACTTGGACGGTGCAAAGATTCAAATACGCGGGCGGCAGTCTGGACATTCTGGTGAACGACAACCCATTGTTCCGTAAGGGGCTAAGCCTTCCGCAACGGTTGATGTATGGCACGACCTTTTATTCCTACCTTGCTCCGCTTTGGAACGTCATTTTCCTGTTGGCGCCAGCGGTATATCTGCTGACTGGCATCTCTCCGGTTTCGGCCTACTCAACGGAATTCTTCCTACGTCTGATCCCCTTTCTGGTCACGCTGGAACTTGCGATCATGGTGGGCACTTGGGGGGTCCCTGGCTATGCGGCCAAGGCTGGCTATCTGTCATTCTTTCCATTGGGACTGAAAGCGATCTTTGCCGTCGCTCGCGGCGAGAAGATATCGTTTAAGGTCACGCCGAAGATCCGCCAATCCGGCAACTTCCTTGCTCTTGTCCGCCCACAGATCGGCGTAATTCTTTTGACGCTGATCGGCGCGATCTGGGCAATCGGCTCCATGTTGATGGGCAATACGCAATATTCCCCAGGCGGCGTCCTGGCCAACATTCTTTGGGGCTTGAACAACTGTTTCGCGATGAGTGGCATCATCGCTGCGGCCGTCTGGCAACCCCGTGATTCCGAAGAGGGCAATTGAAATGAAATTTCGTGAAAACCTGATCAATGCGCGCAGCCATATCATCTTTCTGGTGGCCTTGGCTGCGGGTATTGCCCTTGTCGTCAAGCTTGACAAAGTGATCTCGACAACCTCGAACACGGGTTCATCCATGTCTCAGTCTGGGCAAGCAGCTTCTATGATGGCATTTACAAACGTCACACCTTTGCCGCTGGCCATCACCGGAGAAAGCTCGGCTGCGGATTTGGCCAATGCGCGGGTCGCATGGAAATACTTTCAGAACAACACGAATGCCAAAACCGGTTTGGTAAATTCTGTCGACGGATTTCCGTCAACCACCATGTGGGAGACGGGTTCGTATTTCGTCGCGGTGATATCTGCGGATCGGTTGGGCGTCATTGAACCAGCCGAGGCGAAGGCACGCATTACATTGGCGCTGGATACCCTGACCAAGATCAGGTTGTTTGACGACATTTTGCCTAACAAGGCCTATAATGTTGAAACTGGCGAGCTGTCGGACTATGCCAACAAGCCAAGCGAGCGCGGCCTTGGTTGGTCTGCTTTGGATGTTTCGCGCCTTACTGCCGCGATGGGCGAGGTCAAGCAGAACTATCCGGATCTTGCGCCCAAAGTGGCTGCGGTCTTGGGGCGCTGGGATCTGTCGCAACTGGTTGAAGGCGGCGAACTGTTTGGCGGTAACATGATCGAAGGCAAATTGCGCCGCGATCAGGAAGGCCGGGTCGGCTACGGACAATATGCTGCCAAAGGGCTGATGCTGTTCGGTTATGACATGTATCATGCTTATGACGTGACCGAACATCTGATGGTGAAAGAGGTCAATGGCCAGCCAATCGCGGTCGATGATCGCTTGCACCGCAACGTCACCCCGGCCTTTGCGGTCAGCGAACCCTATGTGTTCGACGGGCTGGAGTTCGGGTTTGACACCCGTTCGCATCGCTTTGCTTCCGCGATCTATCTGGCGCAAGAAGCACGCTATACCGAAACGGGCTTGCTGACTGCAGTCAGTGAATCGCATCTCGATAAAGCGCCATACTTTGCCTATGCCACAGTTTGGGGCGGCGGAGAACCTTGGGCCGTTATGTCGTTCAAAGGTGAGCGGATTGACAGCAAGCGCACCCTTGCAACCAAGACCGCCTTCGCATGGTACGCACTGTTTGGAACCGAATATGCAAACAAGCTGGTTGCCGCCGTGGCACCTTTGGCTGAACCTGACCGCGGCTGGGCAGAAGGCATCTACGAAATAGACCAGTCGATCAATACCTCGGTCACCTTGAACACCAACGCGGTCATCCTGGCGGCACTCGCGTTCCGCGCTCATGGCCCTCTGATCAAGGTCGGAAAGTGAAGATACACCTCGCCATATTGCTTGTGACCAACGCGCTGTTTTCGGCTGCGGCGATAGCCGAGCCGTGCGTCGGTTCGGCCTATGACCGCCCGTTTCCCGGCGCGGTCGATGTCAGCATGCATTATGTCGACGTGCCCGCCACCCAATTTCCGGGGGTCTGGCAAGAAGGCTCGATCGAGGGGCACTTCTATCAGATATTTGCCAACCGCTTGGCGGTTTTGCAAAAAGAACGCTCCGCCCCGTCCTGGTCGATCAACGTCAATTGTCAACAAAGACCCTGTACAATTGAAGTAGCGGGTAAACCGCCAGAGACGGCGATGACGATTTCCAAAAAGCTGGAACAATGTCTGGTGCCGCCAGAGATCAAAGTAGCCGCGTCCCAAGAAGCGCAAAAGTCCCCTTCGGACAAGGCACCATCGAAATCAGCACCCGCAAAGCCCACGGATAAAAAACAAGCGTCTACTAAGTCCGAAGATAAAAAACCAGCGCCTGCTAAGACTGCAGATGCAAAGCCTGCGGATAAAAAACCGGCCCCCGCAAAGCCCGAAGATAAAAAACCAGCGCCTGCTAAGACTGCGGATGCAAAGCCTGCGGATAAAAAACCAGCGCTCGCAAAGCCTGAAGATAAAAAACCAGCGCCTGCTAAGACTGCGGATGCAAAGCCTGCGGATAAAAAACCGGCCCCCGCAAAGCCCGAAGATAAAAAGCCAGCGCCTGCTAAGACCGCAGATGCAAA
>JAAFIJ010000071.1 GCA_013298675.1 Rhodobacterales bacterium
CAACACCGATGACTTGCCTTCGGAGCGGGGTTCGAATCCGCCGTGATCAAGATCAATCCCCATGCCCATCAATTCCGCCGAAACGCGGTCAAAAGCCTCGGCTTGATCGTCCGAGAAGATGATGCTGGGAAGGGTTTCAGAATTCATGGCGCGACCATAGTGGAGCCGCGTCCGAAGGGCCAGAGGGGGCGCATGTGCCGCGCCCCCTAGCGGTCGTTTAGGCCTCGCGGCTGGCGGCCAAAGTATCCTCAAAGGTACGCAAACCCGCACGTGGGGCCTGCACCAACACCGCCATGTTGCCCGGCTTATGTTTGTTGGACCGCATAAGCACATGCGCTGCGGGAATTTGCGCCCATGGAAACACCTCGGACATGCACGGGTCAAGGCGGCGTTCGACCATCAGCTTGTTCGCGGCCGCCGCTTGTTTCAGATGCGCAAAGTGGCTGCCTTGCAAACGCTTTTGGTGCATCCACATATAGCGCACGTCAAAGGTGCAATTGAACCCGGTGGTTCCGGCGCAAATCACCACCATGCCGCCCTTTTTGCACACCAGACTGGACACCGGAAATGTCGCCTCGCCCGGATGTTCAACGACGATATCGACGCTGACACCCTTGCCTGTGATGTCCCAGATCGCCTTGCCAAATTTGCGGGCCTCTTTCAGCCAAGCGTCATACTCCGGGCTGTTTACTGTGGGCAATTGACCCCAACACTTAAAATCATTGCGGTTGATTACGCCTTTTGCGCCCAAACCCATTACGAACGCGCGTTTGCTTTCATCGCTGATCACCCCAATGGCATTGCCACCGGCGGTGTTGATCAACTGGATCGCATAGGACCCAAGCCCGCCAGACGCGCCCCAGACAAGCACGTTTTGTCCCGGTTTCAAGTCATGCGGTTCATGACCAAACAGCATCCGATACGCAGTGGCGAGGGTCAGAGTGTAGCAAGCACTTTCTTCCCATGTCAGGTGTTTGGGGCGCGGCATCAACTGCTGGGATTGCGCGCGGGTGAACTGCGCAAAGGACCCATCGGGTGTCTCGTATCCCCAGATGCGTTGACTTGGCGAAAACATCGGATCGCCGCCATTGCACTCTTCATCATCACCGTCGTCTTGGTTGCAATGGATCACGACCTCATCGCCAACTTTCCAACGCTTTACTTTGTCGCCCACCGCCCAAACGATGCCCGAAGCATCCGACCCCGCGATGTGAAAGGGTTGTTTATGGCCATCAAAAGGGCTGATCGGTTGGCCAAGAGCCGCCCAAACGCCGTTGTAATTGACGCCCGCGGCCATCACCAAGACCAGAACTTCGTTGCTGTCGATCTTCCATGTGTCCACCACCTCGATCTGCATCGCGGTGTCGGGTTCTCCGTGGCGTTCCCGTCGAATGGCCCAAGCGTACATTTTCGCAGGCACATGACCCAAGGGTGGCATTTCACCCAAGGCATACAGATCTTTCACCTCAGCGTCATAAGGAGAGATCGCGGTCGCTGTATCGAGTGCCATGGCAGGTATCCTTTTCGCATGCCGCAGCGCAGAATCGCGCGGCTATGCGAAAAGGAATAATTTTCAATACGCAACAATGCAACCGAATTTTGCACTATTTTGTAATTTTATGTCCGCTGCGTTGCGGCGGAAGCCTATCTGATGGTATAAGTCGTCACTTTGCAGACGTCGATACCTTCTTCAACGACGGTGCTGCCATCCGAGAAGACAACCTTGAAATCAAACGAGCAATAACCCGAACCATCGTCAAAGTTGATATTGGCCGAAGATCCGCTGGCCAAGGTCGAGGTGCCAAGAATATCTTCTTCCCACGAATTCGACCCTGCGTTGGAGCCGTAGAAATTGGTGATGGTGGATCCGGTATTGTTGACAATTGTCACGGTCCGATTGGCACTAGTTGTCGTCGTCGTCTCGACGCAACCCGCCAAAGATACACTAAGGAACACCGCTGCCAGAATATTGCGCCGCATTTCAGTCTCCAGGTTAGGGAAAAGATGCAAAATGCACCGTGAATCAGGCTAGTAAGCAAAATTGTGTCGCGCAATAAAATTTCAGGAAACAGTTAGTTTATCTGACTCGGTGGTCAAAAACTGCTGCACGGATGCTGCATAATATGCGATGACTGGCTCTGCATCTGGCGCAATAACAAGGTCCTCGCCAATCAATCCGCGCCTGATCAAGGGGGGCAACGCCTCGTCGATGCTAGCTTGCAGGCCGAGGGGGGGCAGTTTCATCGTCGCCCCGCGTGCGATCAATGCTGCGCTTAAGGTGGTGACAATGGTCGTTAAGTCTGCCCGGGATTGGGGTTTTTGAACCAATGCAGCGGCCACCAATGGGACACTTAGAACCGGAACGGCCCTGGTAATTTCAGCCATCAGTCGCGCAGCCAACGCCTCTGTTGTCGTGTCCTCACTCGAAGCATAAAATGCGCGAAGCGATACGGGCGGGCCAAAACTGGCAGCAGCCGTGCCAAAGCCTTTGAACCGTCGCCGCAAGATTCGCCATAGGATTTTGGCACTAAAAGTGATCATTGCCAATGGCTTGGCGCGAAATTGACGTGTTCCAGCCATTGCTGCGTCAGCCAAGATGCGGTCCTCCAGCACACGGTCATAGGCAAGACCCACGGGCACAAACAGCACATCCCGACCGTTCGGTTCATATCCCGCGGCGATGTAACTGAGCAGGCCCATTTTTGCAGGCCCGACGCGCCCGTCTAACGACAACCCACCTTCGGGGAAAATCGCTTGAGTGGTGCCGTCAGCGGTGGCCATTTGAACGTAGCGCGCCAGCACCCGACGATAGAGCGTATTGCGACTGCCGCGCCGGATAAAATAAGCGCCCATTGCCCGGATCAAGCGCGACAGCGGCCAAATGCGCGCCCATTCCCCAACCGCATAAGAAATCGCAGCACGGTTCGACACCAGCCATGTGACCAACACATAGTCCATGTTTGAGCGGTGGTTCATGACGAAAATCACTGTGGCGTTAGGGTCGATCTGGCCAAGAGAGGCGTCAACTTTCCCAATCCTGACCCGGTAAAGTCCGCGCGACAACCAGCGCGTCACGCGGATGGCCACCCCAAAGTAAAGCGTCGCGGAAAATCCTGGAACGATTTCACGTGCATAGGACCTTGCTTCTTCAAAGGCGACCTCTCCGGGCACGCCAGCTTCGGCCGCATGGTCTGATACAGCCTCTAATACTTTGGAATCGTAGGAAAGCCGGACGATCATGTCTTGTCTGCGGGCGAGCTTGAAGAATTCAATTGGGCGGTCGAGGCGTTTATTGACACGCTCAACGGCGCGCTGCAGGCGTTTGCGAAAGAACCATCGGACAGAGGGGAACAGAAAATGAGATGCGAACGTAACCCCGGCAAATCCCAAGATCAATGTCAGCGCCCAAATTGGAAGTTCAACCGTGCCATTCATCAGGTCAAAGTTGGCAGGAAATTGTGTGTAGGTAAAGAGAGTGCTTAGTTAAAGGCAAAGACCGCGCAAAGGACAATGCCCGCCAACAGCGCCATTCCGACCTTGGACAGCATTGGCATCCGCGCTGCTGCTGCCGCGTCCCCGGATCGGGCCTTTTTTGCGTTCATCAGACCGAACACTGAGAGGGCGATCATCAAAACGACCAGCAACATCTTAGTGTGAAACCATGGGTTTAACCCAGAAACGCCCCCGAGTTTCGTCACGATCAAAGCAACTCCTGTCAAAACTAGCAATACCAGCGCCATGCGGCCAAGAGCAGCGAGTTTTGCAAGAACTGGCGCAAGGGCCGCGCGCTGTGACGCATCGGCGGCGCGCATCAGCGCAAGTACGGCAGGCCCGCCGAACGCTGCACTTCCCGCGAGAGCGAGCGACATCAGATGTACCCAGAGGATCAGCTTTATTGCGATGTCCATGCGAAGGGCTCCGGGCTCATGTGGGGAATGACGATGATGAGTAAGCATAGCGGTTGAACGCATAGCCGTCGACCAAAATAGCTACCCCCGCTCAGTCAGTGAATTTGCCGCAGTGCGGCGATTGACATTGACCGATTGTGTCGCATAGATCAGGTTTTGAGAAACTATATTGCTTTACCGTTGGGGGCGAGCGCTATGCAGGTGCAGAAAGATCAACCGTGGCTTTTCCGGACCTATGCCGGGCATTCCACCGCTGTTGCGTCCAATCAGCTATACCGCAACAATCTGGCCAAGGGGCAAACTGGCCTGTCTGTCGCCTTTGATCTGCCAACCCAAACCGGATATGATAGCGACCATCCCTTGGCGCGCGGTGAGGTCGGAAAGGTGGGTGTGCCGGTCGCACATCTGGGCGATATGCGCGCGCTTTTTGCCGAAATT
Organism: Rhodobacterales bacterium; assembly: GCA_013298675.1. Classification (GTDB taxonomy): domain Bacteria; phylum Pseudomonadota; class Alphaproteobacteria; order Rhodobacterales; family Rhodobacteraceae; genus JAAFU01. Next base: position 4,347 of record JAAFIJ010000071.1, read on the forward strand.
CCGCTTGATCAGATGAACACGTCGATGACCATCAACGCGACGGCGCCTTGGCTGTTGGCGCTGTATATCGCGGTTGCGGAGGAGCAGGGCGCAGATATCGCGGCATTGAACGGCACGGTGCAGAACGATCTGATCAAGGAATATCTGTCGCGCGGCACCTATATTGCCCCGCCAAAGCCCAGCCTGCGGATGATCACCGATGTTGCGGCCTATACCCAACAGCATTTGCCCAAATGGAACCCGATGAACGTGTGCTCCTATCATCTGCAAGAAGCTGGGGCCACGCCTGAACAGGAATTGGCCTTTGCGCTATCCACTGCCTGTGCGGTGTTGGATGACCTGAAAGGCAAAGTTTCTGCTGCGGAGTTTCCGAATATGGTCGGGCGGATCTCATTTTTCGTGAACGCAGGCATCCGCTTTGTGACTGAGCTTTGTAAGATGCGCGCTTTTGTCGAATTGTGGGATGAAATCTGTGAGCATCGTTACGGGATCAACGACGCCAAATACCGCCGTTTTCGCTATGGGGTGCAGGTCAATTCGCTGGGATTGACCGAGAGTCAGCCCGAAAACAACGTCTACCGCATCTTGATCGAAATGCTGGCGGTGACTCTGTCGAAAAACGCGCGTGCACGCGCTGTGCAGCTGCCCGCATGGAACGAAGCGTTGGGATTGCCGCGCCCGTGGGATCAGCAATGGTCGCTGCGGATGCAACAAGTTCTTGCCTACGAGACGGACCTTTTGGAATATGACGACCTGTTTGATGCAAACCCAGCCATAGACCGCAAGGTCAAGACGCTGAAGGAAAGCGCGCTGGCAGAGCTGGCACAGATTGATGCAATGGGCGGGGCGGTTGCGGCGATTGGCTATATGAAGGGCCGGTTGGTTGAGGCCAATGCCGACCGGATCGCACGGATCGAAGACGGCTCAACCGTGGTTGTGGGGGTGAACCGGTTTGTGACGACAGAGCCGTCGCCGCTGGTGACCGGTGACGGGTCGATCATGAAGGCGGACCCAGAGGCCGAAGCCGACCAGATCGCGCGCCTAGTTCTGTGGCGTCAAAACCGCGACGCCACGGCCGTCGAGGCCGCGCTCGTCGCGCTGCGCAGGGACGCGCAGAGTGGCGCAAACATTATGCCGGCATCAATCGTGGCTGCCCGCGCCGGAGTAACAACCGGCGAATGGGGTGCCATGTTGCGCAGCGCCTTTGGCGAATACCGCGCACCAACGGGTGTGTCACAAAACCCATCAAACCGGACCGAAGGTTTGGAGCAGATCCGTGAGGCGGTGTCTGGGCTGTCAGCACGGCTAGGCCGGCCCTTGAAAATGGTGATGGGCAAGCCGGGGTTGGATGGGCATTCCAACGGGGCAGAACAGATCGCGTCACGCGCGCGCGATTGCGGCATGGACATCAGCTATCAGGGCATTCGGCTGACTCCTGCGGAAATTGTGGCCCAAGCCGCTGCTGAAGAGGCGCATGTCATTGGCCTTTCGATTTTGTCCGGCAGCCACCTTCCCTTGATTACTGAAACGATGGAGTTACTGCGCAAGGCGGATTTGGGGCATATACCGGTTGTCGTCGGGGGGGTCATTCCGCCAGCGGATGCTGATGATCTGCGCGCCAGCGGAGTGGCCGCAGTCTATACCCCTAAGGATTATGAATTGAACCGCATTATGAGCGATATCGTGGAATTGGTGGCCGCGCGTCACGGATTCGTGGACGCATGATTAATTGGCCTGCGAAGGCCCAAGTGCCGTCCTTAGCCGCGCTTTAGCCGGATCACCACATCAACGCGCGCAACTTGCATGCCGTCTGGCGCCTTTGGCAGGCCGCTGATTTTCAGCTCTTCTGCCGGGGCGTCCGTCAACTGCTGGGTGTCTTCCCAATAAAAATGGGGGTGATCATCCATGCGCGTGTCGAAATACCCTCGCGATCCATCGACCGTGACTTCATTCATCAATCCGGCATCGCAAAACGCGCGAAGAGTGTTGTAAACCGTGGCGAGGCTAACCTTTTCACCCATATCTGCAGCCGAGGCGAACAGACTTTCGGCAGTGACATGGCGGTTTTCACCGTCGCCCACCAAAAGGCTGGCAAGCGTCATGCGTTGGCGTGTTGGGCGCAAATCGCCCTTTGCCAACCAAGCGGCGCATCGCTGTTCAGTTTCAACAGTCATCATTCTCTTTCCAGATCGCACACCTATATAGGGCACAGATGCGCGAAATTTCAATTGGAATTCTAAACCTGTCGGCAACAGGACGTTATCTTGCGTTGCGCCGCCCTTGCTTCCCTATTGGTGGGGGTGTTAGACACAGATAACCGCAATGCTCGAACGGGAGATAGGGCAGGCATGACTGGATTTCCAAACTCGTTTACCAAGGAAGATCTTCTGAAGTGCGCGCGGGGCGAGTTATTTGGGCCCGGAAACGCACAGCTTCCGGCACCGCCAATGCTGATGATGGACCGCATCACAGAAATCTCTGGCGATGGCGGCCTGCATGGCGCCGGGCATGTCGTGGCCGAATTTGATATCACCCCTGACCTGTGGTTCTTTGAATGCCACTTTCCGGGCAACCCGATTATGCCGGGCTGCTTGGGGCTGGACGGGCTGTGGCAATTGACCGGGTTCAACCTTGGTTGGCGCGGCTGGCAGGGGCGTGGCTATGCGCTGGGCGTGGGCGAGGTCAAATTGACCGGAATGGTGCGGCCTGATCGCAAGATGCTGCGCTATTATGTTGATTTCACCAAAGCGATCACCACGCGCCGCCTGACGATGGGCGTGGCAGACGGTCGGGTTGAGGCGGACGGCGAGGTGATCTACCTCGTCAAAGATATGAAAGTTGCTTTGTCCACCAGCTAAGTTGGCAGCAAGGTTGGCGGCATCGGAACCCCACAGAAGGAGAGCGCAATGCGTCGCGTCGTTATCACCGGGATCGGCATCATTTCTTCCATCGGCAACAATGTGACCGAGGTTGAGGCAAGTCTGCGGGCTGGCAAGTCGGGCATCGTTTTTGCACCAGAATACGCCGAGCACGGGTTTCGCAGCCAAGTGCATGGTATGCCGCAAATCACGCTGGAAGATCACATCGACAAGCGTGATCTGCGCTTTATGGGGCCGGGGGCCGCCTATAACTTTTTGGCGATGCAGCAAGCGATTGCTGATTCTGGCCTGACAGAGGCCGAGGTATCAAACGAGCGGTCTGGTCTGATCATGGGGTCGGGCGGACCATCGACGTCTAACTTCTTTCATGCACACCAAATGGTGATCGAAAAGGGCGCGCCGAAAAAGATGGGCCCCTTTATGGTCACGCGCTGTATGTCGTCGACCAACTCGGCCTGCTTGGCCACACCGTTTAAGATCAAGGGTGTGAACTATTCGATCACGTCCGCGTGCTCTACCTCTGCGCATTGCATCGGTAACGGCACCGAATTGATCCAGATGGGCAAGCAAGACATCGTGTTTGCGGGCGGCGGCGAGGAATTGGATTGGACGCTTTCGTGCCTGTTTGATGCGATGGGCGCGATGTCGTCGAAATACAATGACACGCCAACGACCGCGAGCCGTACCTATGACGCGACCCGTGATGGATTTGTCATCGCTGGCGGCGGCGGTGTGGTGGTGCTGGAAGAGCTGAACCACGCCTTGGCGCGGGGTGCCAAGATTTACGGCGAAGTCACCGGGTATGGCGCGACGTCAGACGGCTATGATATGGTTGCGCCTTCGGGTGAGGGCGGAGAGCGGTCGATGCGTCTGGCCGTGTCCACCCTGCCAAATGGGCGCAAGATCGATTACATCAACAGCCACGGCACCTCGACCGTTGTGGGCGACGTGACAGAGATGGAGGCGATCCGCCGGGTGTTTGGCAAAGGTTCGACCCCGCCAACTGCCTCGACGAAATCATTGACCGGGCATAGTTTGGGCGCGACTGGCGTGCATGAGGCGATTTATTCGTTGCTGATGATGCAAGGCAACTTCATCGCCGCCTCTGCCAATGTCACTGAACTGGATCCTGCTTTGGATCCATCTGAAATTGTCACAACCTTGCGCGAAAACGTTCAGCTTGACTCGGTCTTGTCGAACAGCTTTGGCTTTGGTGGGACCAATGCAACCTTGGTCATGAGTAAATATTTGTCCTGACGTCAGCACGTTAAAAGGAGCGCCAGAATGGCCGAACTGATGAAGGGCAAGCGCGGGCTTGTCATGGGCGTGGCGAATGAGCGGTCCATTGCCTGGGGCATCGCCGCTGCACTGGCAGCCGAGGGCGCGGAATTGGCGTTTTCCTATCAGGGTGACGCATTCGGCAAGCGGGTCGAACCGTTGGCCGCAAGTGTTGGCAGCGATTTTCTGGTTGATGTTGATGTGACCAACGACGACAGTCTGGACGCCTGCTTTGGCAAGATCAAAGACCGTTGGGGCACAATGGATTTCCTAATCCACGCCATCGCGTTTTCTGACAAAAACGAATTGACGGGCCGCTTTACCGCGACCTCTCGCGGGAATTTCGCGAACACCATGGCGATCTCGTGCTTTTCCTTCATCGATGTCAGCCGCCGTGCATCTGAATTGATGCCCGATGGGGGCAGCCTTATTACCCTGACCTATGGTGGCTCCAACCGGGTCACCCCGAACTATAACGTGATGGGTGTGGCCAAAGCAGCCCTTGAAAGTGCGACACGCTATTTGGCCAATGACCTTGGCCCACAACAAATTCGCGTCAACGCCATCTCACCCGGCCCAATGAAAACCTTGGCGGGGGCCGCGATTGGTGGCGCGCGCGCAACGTTCCGCCACACAGAGGCCAACGCCCCGATGCGCAAGAATGCGACCTTGGACTCGATCGGCGGCACGGCGGTTTGGCTGTGTTCGGACTACGGCAACTGCACCAGCGGCGAAATTGTGCATGTGGACGGTGGTTTTCACATTCTGGGGATGCCCCAACAAGACAACGTCTGACACCCGGAAAATCCAGGACAAAGCGAGGTGACATGGTTGCGTTCGGGCTGTCACTTGCGCTGATGTCGGGTCTTTGGTTGACGCTGCGCGGTGGGTTGACGGGCGCGCGCCGGAGTTGGGGGATCATTGGCTATGACCCCAACGCTTTGGGTTTGGGCGCGCTGGCTGTCGCAGCTGCGATCTATTTTTATCAATGGCAGTTTGGGATTGCCTTGATTTTGGCGGTCGCATTGCACGAATTTGGCCATGTCGCGGCGTTCCGTATCTGTGGTCATAGCGACGCATGGTTTCGGTTGATCCCTCTGTTTGGCGGGGTAGCCATTTCCAATCAGGTTCCAGCGAGTCACGAAAAGGAATTTTTCATCGCCCTGATGGGCCCAGCGATTTGCCTTGCGCCGATGGTGATGGTCTATGCATTGTCGGATTTAGCGGAGAGCGTTTCCTTTGAACTGGCAAACTTTTTGTACATTCTGGGATTGGTGCTGGGGTCATTGAACTTCTTCAATCTTCTGCCTTTTTACCCTTTGGATGGCGGCAAGTTGGTGCGGGTTTTGGTGCAGACATTTGCACCTTGGGCGACGCGAAATGTTTCTATCGTCATGGGGATCGGCGCCGCGGCAATTGCGCTGTATCTGCACGCGTATTTCATGCTTTTTTTCGTGATGATGGGCTGGCAGGGGCTGTTGAAATCTGAAAGCCTGTTGCAAGTCCAACGCCCGATGACCAAATCACACGCTGTACTGGCGCTCGCGGCCTATGTCTTTACCACAGCCGCGTTCTTTGTCGGCGGACAACAACTTTTGGCCGGAATGATCGGCGGGCGCTAAAGGCACTTGTCAGATCGCAGAAAGATCGCAATAGTTGTTAAAACGACTAACTGTTTTCCCCTGACCGGACAAGAAA
>JAAFIJ010000072.1:0-3944 GCA_013298675.1 Rhodobacterales bacterium
ATAGCGGCGTGGATCGAGCGAGCCCATATCGATCTCGGCCTCACCGTTTACCATCATCTGCGCAAGGTAGTAGCCCGTGCCGCCTGCCGCCGTGATGCCAAAACTGAAACCTTCGGCGATCCACATGTTGCGCAGGCCAGGTACGGGACCGACCAATGGGTTGCCATCGGGGGTATAGCAGATCGGACCGTTGAAGTCGTCTTTCAGACCCACGGTTTCGCTAGAGGGAAGCCGGTGGATAAAGGACATGTACTCTGCTTCGATCCGCTCAAGGTTCAGCGGGAACAGATCGGCGCGGAAGCTGTCGGGCACCCCATATTCAAAGCGTGCAGGTGCGCCCTTTTCATAGGGGCCAAGGATCCAGCCGCCACGTTCCTCGCGCACGTACCATTTGGCATCGGCGTCGCGCAGAACGGGGTGTTCAGGATTGTTCTTGCGGTATTCCTGCAACATCGGATCAGGCTCGGTCACAATGAACTGATGCTCTACCGGAATCGCGGGGATTTTAACCCCCAACAAACGCGCTGTGCGTTGGGCGTGGTTGCCCGTCGCCGTCACCACATGTTCGGCGCGGATCTCAAACTTTTCATCCGATGCGACCAGATTGCCGCCCTGTTCAACCATGCGGGTGCACGACACGATCCATTCCGAACCGGTCCACTTGTAACCATCAACCTGGATCTTACGCTCAATCGTCGCCCCGTGCTGCCGCGCGCCTTTAGCCATGGCTTGGGTCACGTCGGCAGGGTTGATGTAGCCGTCCTGCGGGTGATACAGCGCGCCGATCAGATCATCCGTGCGCAACAGCGGCCAACGGTCTTTCATATCCTTTGGCGACAGAAACTCATGATAAACCCCGGCGGTTTCGGCAACCGAAGAGTAAAGCATGTATTCATCCATGCGCTGCTGATGCTGCGCCATGCGCAAATTGCCCACCACGGCAAAACCCGCGTTCAGGCCGGTTTCAGCCTCTAGGCTTTTGTAAAAATCGACCGAGTATTTATGGATGTGGGTCGTTGCATAAGACATGTTGAACAAAGGCAGCAGGCCCGCCGCATGCCATGTCGATCCCGAGGTCAGCTCATCGCGCTCCACCAGCATGGTATCCCAGCCCGCCTTGGCCAAATGATAAGCAATGCCGTTTCCAACAGCACCGCCACCAACAACAAGAGCTTTCACATGGGTTTTCATTCGGGCGACTCCGGGCAAGATGTTTGGCCCATCAATGCCCGATCTGACAAGTCTTGGGCAAGAGACGACGACCATTGGCAGACGAAAACGACACATACGTCGCCAACCAGCGACCTTTTGTGCCATTGTCGCGCTTTAACGGGCGCGGAGCCTGCCAAAGACCGCGACCAGCGCAAAGATCACGGCGGCGGCCGTTACGATTGAGGGGCCAGCGGGCGTGTCTTGCCACAGCGACAACTGCAAACCGGCGAGGCTGGAAATCGCGCCAATGCCACAGGCCAGCGCGGCCATGGATTCGGGGTTGCGCGCCAAGCCTCTGGCGGCAGCCGCAGGAATGATTAACATCGCCGCGATCAAAAGAGCCCCCACCAATTTTAGCGCAACAGCAACCACAAGCGCCAAGGAAAGCGTCAGCACCAGCCGCTCACGATCTGGGTTCAGACCACTCGCATGGGCAAGATCCTCGTTCAAAGTGGTGGTCAAAAGGGCCTGCCAGCGCCATATCAAAAGCGCCATTACGACTGCGGCGCCCCCCCAAATAAAGGCAAGATCCACCTTTGTGACCGCAAGAATATCACCGAACAGATAACTGGACAAATCCGTACGGACGCCCGGTACAAAGCTGATCGCGACAAGTCCAAAGGCCAAGGCCGAATGGGCCAAGACGCCCAAAGTCGTGTCCATCGCCCAGCCCTTTGACGCAAGTGTCGACACTGTGGCCGCCATTGCCAACGCAACGATCAGCGTTCCGATTTCAGTCGGCAGATCCAGCGACAATGCCAATGCCACCCCCAAAATCGCCGCATGCGACGTGGCATCACCGAAATAGGCCATCCGCCGCCAGATCACAAAACTGCCCAAAAGACCCGTCGCGAGCGCAAGCCCGATCCCGGCCAAGGCAGCGCGCAGCAGAAAGCTATCCAGCATGATGGGTTTCCTTTGACGCGTGGTCGTGTTTGTCACTGTGATCATGTGCATGATCATGGTGATGATCATGGTTATGGTCATGCATGTGTTGGTAAAGCGCCAGCGCACCTTGGGTGCCCAAACCAAACAGCGCGCGATACTCTGGTGCGTTCGACACCACGCGCGGCGTGCCCTCACAGCAAATGTGGCGGTTCAGGCAAATCACCCTGTCTGACGCTGCCATCACCACATGCAAATCATGGCTGACCATCAAAACGGCAGCACCGGAGTCAAGGCGCACCTCATCGATCAGACGGTAAAACGCCGCCTCACCCGGTTGATCAAGACCCTGTGTCGGCTCGTCGAGCATCAGGATTTGGGGATTGCACAGCAAAGCACGCGCAAGCAAAACGCGCTGAAATTGCCCGCCTGACAAATCGGTCATTTGTTGTTGCGCGGAACCGGACATGCCGACCTTTTCCAAGGCTTTGGCGGCATCGGCGTCAGAGACCCTTTTAGGCAACGACAAAAACCGCCGCACCGTCATCGGCATACTGCGATCCATCGCAAGGCGTTGTGGCACGTAGCCAATTCGAACATTTGGCGCGCGCGTCACGCGCCCCGAAGACAGGGGAATAATCCCCAACAACGCGCGCAGAAGGGTTGACTTTCCCGACCCGTTCGGCCCCAAAATCGTAACAATTTCATTAGCTTGAATCGCAATATCAATGTCTTGCAAGACATCAACACCCCCCAAGCGCACGGATAAATTCCGGGCAGACAAAAGCATCATTCAGCCCCCTGACAAGATGGGCAAAGGCCAAGCGCCTCAATCGTGCTGCGTTCCACTGTGAAGCCCATGCTTTGTGCGGCCCCCTGAAGTGCTACGGAAAGTGCGGATGCTGGTGCTTCGGCCACGGTTTGGCAGACCCGGCAGATCAAGAAGGCTGGGGAATGGTTTTCACCCGGATGCATACAGGCGCAAAAGGCGTTCAGGCGGCGGATACGGTGCGCAAAGCCTTGTTCTTGCAAGAACTCCAGCGCACGATAAGCCACGGGTGGCTGGCTGCCAAATCCGTCCGCGGCAAGCCGCGTCAACACGTCATAGGCCCCAAGGGCACGGTGCGCCTCTAGTAGAATTTCCAAGGTGCGCCTTCTGACCGGGGTCAGGCGTAAACCACGGCTGGCGGTCAATGCTTCGGCACGCGCCAAGGCGTCGCTGGCACAGTGGGCGTGGTCATGCGGCGCAAACGCAAGGTCCGGCGTATCGCAGCTTGGGCAAGCTGGGTTGTGGGTGTGTGTGCTCATTGTGCCCTTGACCTGTTATAACATTACATACATATAGCGCAGATCAACACCTATGGAAAGCCCCAACCATGCGTCAGTTTCTTTACGTTTTATTTGCCTTCGCGGGCCTGCCAGCCGCTGCTGAGGTGCCAAAGGTCGTGACGGATATTCCACCTGTTTATGCGCTTGTCGCCCAAGTCATGGGCGATCTTGGCCAGCCAATTCTGCTATTGGAAAAGGGCGCGGATGAGCATGACTTTCAGTTGCGTCCGAGCCAGATGCAAGTGATTGCAGACGCGGGTCTGGTGGTTTGGATCGGGCCCGAACTGACCCCTTGGTTGACCCGTGCGCTGGACGCTGGTTCTGATGCGCGGCAATTGGCGCTGTTATCTGACCCAGAAACGCGCGTTTTATCTTATCCGGAAGAGCACGGACATGAGGAAGGTGAGCACGACCATGACGGCATTGACCCGCATGCGTGGCTTAACCCCGAAAATGCAAGCATTTGGACAGACCTTATTGCGGCCGAACTCGCCCTGCTTGATCCCGAAAATGCCAGC